>JBAQYK010000035.1:0-10664 GCA_049299995.1 Candidatus Methanoperedens sp. | reverse complement strand
GCAACATCAGTGCCACCTGTCTGAACTGCCACAACAGTACGAATTACAACTACCATAACAGCACTCTTACCTGCTGGGACTGCCACATGAACGGCACAGGCGGCAGTATCCACCCCATCCAGTTCGTCCAGTACAACGGGAACTTCACAGGCGCCAAGCTGACAGGAGCTACTTGTTACGATTGCCATAAGACCAACAATGTGGACAATACCACACAGAGGCTCGCCAGCACCACGCCTCCAAAGATATACAACCAGGCGCACAGCAACGACCCGATGAACGGTACCAAATGGGGCGACTACTGGAAATATACGCCTACCGTTTACCAGTTTGCAAATTATGAAATCCTGGGTGGCAACGGAAGTATTGCCCCATCGCATCCTTTCTCCAATATCGAGGGTCCGAGTAACGATTACATGCAGTTGAACGAAACCCGGATAGGGCGGAATTATGACCAGATATTCCCGACCCTCTCTTATGATAGTGATTTTTCCTCCACACCGAGCGGTAATTGGACAAGCAATACTGCAACGGGGGGTATAGCAGCAGGTACAGTTGTAGCTTCTTATGATTCAGCAACAGGCAACCCTGCAGGTTCACTGGAAGGTTCTCTCACAACAACCAGTACTAACGGGCAGCATTTCGGTTATATATGGTGGAATTATTCATTTAATTATAATCCAAACTCAAGTGGAATAAAATATACGAATGCCAGTGTTAATTACAGCGTCACAGTGGCGTCTGCCACCTATGCGCAGAACATATATTTGAACATGGTCAAACCATCAGGCGCGGTTGTAACCCTGGCAAGTTCCGGCGCAATTACAGCCAATACCGGCTGGCTGAGCTTGAGCAATAACAGCTTTGCTTCAGTCTTAAACGAAAATGGCTCGGTAACACCGTACAAGTTCCAGTTATATGCCGTTCTCTCCGGTCCGAGAACATCTCAGGTATTTACTGTCAATTACGACGATGTGAACCTGAGAATAAAGGAAAAAGTCTGGAACAGGTACGAGATGATCATCAACACCACAGGCGTGCCTGTGAACGGGAGCAGTGTGCTGGGCATGGCGTACCAAATACACAAGGAAAATACCACTCTACAAATATACAACAAGACCTCCGGGGCGTATGAACTGCTGGATACTCTGGATAAGAGTGTTTTCTATGACTATACCAAGAATATAAGCAGCACCCATCATATCAATTCTACTGATGGAATAACTGGCAACGTCAGCGTAATGTTCGTGGACAATGACCAGAGCGATACGGATTCGGTTTCAGACGCAATGCACATCCGCTACCTCTATGTTTACACAGACAGGGGCTTGCAGTACCCCTGCGAGCAGTGCCATTCGCCAAATAAGCATTATATTAACCCGACACTCGGTTCACCCTCAAAATTCAACGCAAGCAACAAGGTGAACCAGACGATAGATTCAAGCAGCACATGGTGCCAGCAGTGCCACTGGCAGGGAGCGGCGAATTATTCAAAGATGATACTGGAATTCAATCAGACAAGGACTCCTCATGAGAATATCCCTCCAGAGATTACAGGCAATGCCACATATGGTAATTATCCAACAGGCGCAAGGGACGGCACGACATATAAGAATCATACAGGTTTTGACCTGACCGATGCCGGGTGCTTCAGTTGCCACGGCGGAAGCCTGAACCAGAATGCAGGCATGACTGCCTTTGTACATAATGTGTCAGAAGGAGTTTCTGGAGGGGCGAACTGTACTAACTGCCATAATGTCGGGCAAACACCGCCAAAGGCTGGCGCTCTTGTTAATATCAGCGCCATGAACGATTCCAATGCAGTTCATAAGAATTTGAACAGCGGCGCAACATCCCCATCAGGCTATCCTTCAGCCAACTTTAAATGCTGGGCATGCCACGGCAACGGCGGTGAACCGACGGCAAACGACCATCCTGCAAGCTACAAGACGCCTTACAAGTGCGTGGACTGCCATGTTACGAGACAGAACCTGAATTATACTCCAAACAACACTTTGCTCAACGTAACCCAGCACTACTGGAACGGCTCTAATATAACAACGGCAAGTGCGACATCCTGCTATTCCTGCCACAACAGTAGCCAGATGATGGTTGGGCTTGCTCTTGACCCTGATGGAGTTGATACAGGAGTTTACAATGGCGATAACGGCGGCAACGGCAGCAGCAGCCACTATGGCAAAAAGCGAAGCGACATGGTGAGCATGGATTCAACCACATACTGTACCTACTGCCACAACACCACGACTAACAACGCAACTTTCTATGTAAGCGATTTCAATAATACGATTCTCAATCATACAACAAGGGCAACAACGCCTCTGTGCGCCACATGCCACAACACGGGCAGGATTCACAACAGCACCCTTGCAAAACCCGTAAGTAACGACTCATATTGCTCCACATGTCACGGGGCAGGCGGAAGCGCAGGCACTAATAACAAAGTGAAGCACAAGACATTATATTGTACCGAATGCCATGCAAATTCCTCAACAGGAACACTGGCGGGAAAAGATATACATGCAGTCAAATACCTCACCCAGGGCAATACATTTGCAACTTCAAATACAAGTGCTGTGAACTGCGTGACCTGCCACCAAACGACAAGCGTGGATTCTTCGCTTGTGAGTTTCGTGCCATTCAAGATAAAAACCCCCATGCGCCACAGCGACAACGTTTCCAACGGCTCGGTATGGGATGGCTACTGGACAAATACCACCCCGCAAACTGCCTGCATATACTGCCATAACAACACTCTACATAACACCACCCCTCTTGGAAGAATACTCCAGTGGAACCAGAACTACCAGATGTATGGAGCTATAAGCGCAACCAACAATTCATGCGGGGACTGTCACTACAAAGGCGACAGCAATTATACCCAGATGAATTCGACTTTTGTATCGGCAGGGCTTAAAACGCCGCCTGAGATAACCAACGGCACAAACTGGAAAGGGAACTCTTCGAATTACTATAACCACTCGCTTGATACATACTACGACCAGGATTGCAAGAACTGCCACGGGTCATTGCTAAGCGGAAGCGCAAACATGAGCGAACTCATGCATAATGCAGCAATAGGCGTTGCAGGAGGCGCGAACTGTACAGCATGCCACAACGTCGGCGGAAGCGCAGGTTCAGGCAAACTTGTTAACTTCAGCGCCATAAACGACTCTAATGCCATCCATAAGAACCTGAACAGCGGCGCTACCAACTCAAGCAATGCTACTGCTGAGAACAAGAAGTGCTGGGCATGTCACGGCAACGGTAGTGAGCCTTCGGGTCATCCATCCAACTACAAGACCCCGTATAACTGCGCAAACTGCCATGTCCAGGGCGCAGGGCAGAATCTGAACTTTACGCCGCAATCCATACTCAATGTTACCCAGCACTACTGGAACGGCACAAGTGTGATTACGGCGAATGCAACCTCGTGCTACGTGTGCCACAACAAGAGCGAAATGATGGTAGGATTAGCGCTTGACCCCGACGGCGCAGGCACAGGCGTTTACAGCGGCGCTAACGGAGGCAACAACAGCGCGAGCCACTATGGAAAGAAGAGAGGCGATATGGCAGTGATGGCTAATACAACATATTGCAGCTACTGCCACAATAACGCTACGAGCGTATTCCCGTTCATCAACGCCGCCAATAATAGAACGATTGCCAACCATTCGTTGAATTATCCAGCCACGAATCCGGAATGCAAGGAGTGCCACTCATATGGAAGGCTGCACAACACCACGATATATAGGCCAGCCTTTGCCCTGCCCAATTCTACTTATTGCCTCGCATGCCACGGCTCAGGGGCAAGTGCAAGCATAAAGAACCTTGAACAGCACAATGGTACTTCAGCTACTGCCCTTAACTGCACACAGTGCCACCTGAACTCGACTAAGAGCATTCACCCTGTTCGATACCTGCAGCAGGATGGAGTAAATTGGGCACAGACCAAGACAAACGCTGTTAACTGCACTACCTGCCACCAAAACCCCGGATTGAGCGGGTTCAATAAAGCGCCGATTACACCCAAACCCATGAACCACAGCACCAACCGCTACAACGGCTCGCTGTGGAATAGCACGCCCGGTTACTGGACAAACACCAGCCAGCAGTCAAGCTGCAATTACTGCCATGGTAAGATTGCTCTTCATAATACCTCAGGACTCGGGAATATGACTGGGGCTCAGGGCACAAACACCGTAAGACAGAATCTCAGCACCAGCAGATGGTGCGCTAATTGCCACTATTCCGGGGCAGCAGGCTATGCAGGCACATTATTCTCTCCCGAACCGCCTGAAATCACCAATGCTACTGGGAAAGTTCCAGCCAAGGCGCTCGATAATACTAATTTCTACAACCATTCACAGGACATGGTAACAGGATACAATGATTCCAAGTGCAAGACCTGCCATGACAACGCTCTGGATGCAGGCGCAACCTCGCTCAACTTCAGCCACAACGTAGCGCAGGGCGGAGGAGGCGCTAACTGTACTGCATGCCACTACATAGGCGGAGGCGTGCAGAATATTAATATCACAGCCGTAAACGATGCCAATGCGATACACAAAGACCTGAATAAAGGGGCTACTGCGAGCGATAACGGATATAACGACAGCAAGAAATGCTGGGCATGCCATAGCAGCGATGCTAAAGAACCGAGCGGGCATCCCACCAGATACAAGACCCCGTATAATTGTGTGGACTGCCATGTCCAGGGCGCAGGGCAGAATATCAACTATACTCCCAACAATACCATACTCAACATTACCCAGCACTACTGGAACGGTTCTAATATTACAACGGCAAATGCAACCTCATGCTACGCCTGCCACAATACGAGTGGAATGATAATTCCGGCTTACGATCCGGATGGCGCAAGCAACAATGTCTATAATGGGGTAAACGGCGGCAACCTGAGTGTAAGCCATTATGGAATGAAGAGAAGCGATATGGCTGTGCAGCAGAATACTACGCCATACTGCGATAACTGCCACAACGGTCAATCAGCATTCCCATTCATAGACAGCGCAAACAGGACAATAGCCAACCATTCAGCCAATTATCCGGCAACAAATCCCACATGCAAGGACTGCCACAGCGGAGGAAGGATACACAACAGCACCCTGATTAAGAACTCTCTTAATCCACTGCCCAATGCCACATACTGTACAAGCTGCCACGGAACTGGTGGAAGCGCAAGCAAGAACAATCTTGAACGTCATAATAACACCGGGACATCTTGCAGCCAGTGCCACATGAACGCCTCAAGCAGCATCCACCCGGTGCGCTACCTGCAGCAGGATAATACATGGGCAACCACGAAAGCCAGCGCCGTGAACTGCACAAGCTGCCACCAGGGAGCAGGCCTGAGCGGCTTTAGCAGCGCCCCAAGAGTACCTGCCCTGGCGCACAGTACCAATACTTATTCAGGCGCCCTGTGGAACAGCACACCTGGCTACTGGACTAACACCAGCCAGCAGACTTCCTGTAATTATTGCCACGGAACCCCGGCGCTCCACAATACATCGGGGCTTGGGAATATCACAAAAGTGAAAGGCACAAACACAGTAAAGCAGGGCTTCACAGGCGGCTACTGGTGCGCCAACTGTCACTATTCAAGCGCAACTAATTATTCAGGAACCCAGTTTACTCCCCAGCCGCCTGAAGTGCTGAATTCAAGTGGACTGGTTCCGGCGGCTGCGAGCGATGGCACCCAGTTCTACAACCACTCAGGCGACCTTTCATCGAGCTATGACGATGCCAAGTGTAAAACATGCCATAATAACAATCTCGGAGGAAGCGCGACTTCGTTGAATTTCACACACAGCCTCGGTACAGGTGGAGGAGGAGCCAATTGTACAAGCTGCCACGGGCTGTCAGGAACGCTGGCGGACGGGAAGAGGATAAACCATACTGCCATGAATACAAGTTTCAGCATTCATAAAGACCTGAATAAGGATGCTTCAGCCAGCGATGCCAATTACTCCGAGAGCAAGAAATGCTGGGCATGCCACGGCGACGGAACAGAACCAGGCGGTCACCCTGCAAGATACAAGACCCCCTATAACTGTGTGGACTGCCACACACAGGCAGCAGGGCAGAATTTCAATTATACTCCCAATAACACTGTACTCAATGTCACCCAGCACTACTGGAACGGCACGAGCATCAATACATCAGCAGCAACCTCATGCTATACCTGCCACAACAAGAGTGAAATGATGGTCGGCATGGCTCTTGACCCCGACGGTGCATCAAGCAACATTTATAGCGGAGCCAACGGCGGGAACCTGAGCGTGAGCCACTACGGCAGGAAACGCAGTGATATGGCTGTGATGAGCAATACCACTTATTGTAATTACTGCCACAACAACCAGTCCAGCGTATTCCCGTTCATCAACGCCAGCAACAAGACAATATCGAACCACTCCATGAACTATGCAGCAACAAGTCCGGCGTGCGCAGATTGTCATAGCTCCGGGAGAATCCATAACAACACCCTTTATAAACCGGTCTTCAGCCTGTCAAATAGCACATATTGCCTGAGCTGTCATGGCAATAACGGAACCGGAGGTACAAATTATACAGGAGCAGTTACTGGTTATAAAGAGAAACATAACAACTCGATATGCACAGACTGCCACCTGAATTCAACAGACAGCATCCACCCGGTTAGGTATCTGCGGCAGAACAGTACATGGGGCACCACAAATAACAGCGCGGTCAACTGCACTACGTGCCACCAGGGTGCGGGTATGAGTGGCTTTGGCAGTGCGCAGCTTGTGCAGACTCCGATATGGCACAGCAACAATTCATATTCAGGAAACAGGTGGAACGGTTCCCAGAAAGCGTTCTGGGATAATACCAGCCAGCAGGCAAGCTGCGCTTACTGCCACGGCAAGATTGCCCTTCATAATGATTCGGGTCTTGGCAATTCCACAAAGATACAGAATGGAAACCAGAAGAACCAGAGTTTAGTAGGAGGCTACTGGTGCGCCAACTGCCATTATAATGGCTCTACACCAAGCGGGAAGTACAAATATCTGGGCAATTTATTTGACCCCATACCCCCGGAAATCCTGAATAAGACAGGACTGGTACCGGCAAACGCATCGAATGGCATGCCTTTCCAGAACCATACAGATAACGTTGGTGTGATTTATGATGATAACAGGTGCAGTGCTTGCCATATCTCGGATGCGACTGCCAGCGCTGCACTCATGCACAAACTCAATGAATCCAAACCCGAAGCAGGCGGGAAAGATTGCCTGAGTTGCCATGCCACTACTGCCAATGATCCAAACGGTCCGCCGTTAAATAAGCGCATAAACGCGACAGCCTTCACCAATTACAGCGTTCACAAGAACCTGAACAATAATACTGTTCCCTCAGCGCCTATGTCATATAACAACGCTTCAGTAGCCTGCTGGGCATGCCATAGTGATGGAACGCAGCCGGCGAAGCACCCTGCCGATTATCTCAACCCGAAGCCATGTGCATACTGCCATGTGAATGAAACGCCCAATCCGATAGGTGCATTCAATGCACCAGTAGTTGGCAAGCATTATCCGGGTTCGGTTTTCTCAGGACTGAAGATCCATTCCACAAACTATACCGCAGGCTCATGCCAGGTATGCCATAATAACACTTATGTGTTCAGGGACGACCTCAATGAAACACTCAATGCAACAGTTAGCCATTATGCCGGCAACTCCACTTATGGGTTCCCGCAGCCTCTGCAGCAGACTGATATTAGTAACAGTTGTTCCGACTGTCATTATTCCACTACAACAAAGTATGGTAAGCCCAAACAGCTGCCTGCAGATCCTCTAAAACATTCCATGAATAGCGCCTGCCAGGGTCCGTGTCATAACCCTTATTACGTAGATGGTGGAAACATCAATCCCATAATACTGCACAATGCGTCCGTGGGAATTTACTATGACTGTTATAAAGGAGGGTGCCATTCGATTGTGGTCAGGGCTGCAAGAGGTGGCAGTAGATGAGATTATATATCCTTATTTTTGTTCTTATGCTTATACCGGGCTCTATGGCAGAGGTAATCGGGCACGGCGGATTCCCTAAAGAATTTTCTACCGACATATCAAATGCAATAACGATAGCTGATATAAATAACGATGGATTGCCTGAAATCGTGGCGGTTCCCAACATTCGCAGCGTTTATGTTTACTCATCTGCAGGAAACATGCTCTGGAAAGCGGTGGCAGGAAGCCAGGCGCCGCTTGTTACCGCCTCCCCTTTAGTAGCTGATATAAATGGAGACGGGTTTTTGGAAGTTATACTTGCAGGGGGCAGCTATGTTCCTGGCACTACCGATTATATCAATCAACTCCATATTTTCAGTTCAAACGGCGCTTTACTCAAGAGCTATGATATCGGGAAGGGTTATGCGCTCTCAACCCCCGCATTTGCGAATGGTCTCATACTCGTGGGGATAAGCGGTGCCTTTACAGGTATTTATGCTTATGATTTGACGGGTTTGAGATGGCAGCTTCCTTTTGCCGGCGGGTCTGAGAGGATGAACAGTATTGCTGTTGGCGACCTTGACGGGGACGGGGGAAGCGAGGCTGTCCTAGCCGGCGGGGGAAAGGTAACCGTTGTCGATATAACGGCTTCAGGCGGCAGCGTAAGATGGCAGAAAGATGCAGCAGGCGCTATATCTCCTGTGATTATGAATGTAAAAGCGAAAAAAGTTGTAGTAGCCTCAGGTTCATCCGGCACCTTTGCCTGGGATGCGGCAGGCAGCCTTATCTGGAGCAGTGCCGCCGGTTCAAAATACTATTACACCACCTACTCCTCGCCTGCGGTTTCTGACCTTAACAACGACGGCTCAGACGACGTGATAATAGTCAATGATTACAACTTATACGCGATATCAGGCATTGACGGGAGCATGCTTCCAGGCTTTCCGGTAATGGCATCCGGCACATTATGGGCAAGACCTGCAATATATGACATCAACGGCGATTCAAAACCCGAGATAATAATAGGCGACTCAAACGGCAACCTCTATATATGGGACTCAAAAGGCGTGCCGCTTGACGGCTTCCCGGTGAGGATAACAGACAGGGTAAAACCCATGCACTCATCACCCGCAGTATATGATATGGAAGGAGACGGCATTCCTGAAGTTGCAATCGGGTCGGCAACGCACCTGCATGTTATTTCCGTAAAGGCGGCAAATAAACCGCCGATACCTGCGATAACAAGCCCGCACGATGGGGATGTGTACCAGTTAAATGATGACCTCCAGTTTGTAAGCGGCAGCGTTGATCCTGACGGCAGCATTGTCTCATCAAAGTGGTATCTCGATGGAACCCTGATGTGCGAAGGAAATGTGTGTACTGCGAAACTGTCTGCAGGTCAGCACAACATCAGGCTTGAAGTTACGGACAATAAGGATGCAACGGATAATGCAAGTATTAATATCCGTGTAAATTCTCCTCCAACTGCGGTGATAGATTCCCCTGCAAATGGCTCAGTCTATAACCAAAAAGACATTGTATCATTCTCAGGACAGGGAAATGATATTGACGGGTTCATTGTGTCATACAAGTGGCTTTCTGATATTGACGGGCTCATTGGAACAAGGAGCAGCTTCACAAGCTCTGACCTGTCCACAGGAGTACATAACATTACATTCACGGTTACAGATAACGACGGAGCATCAAACAGCAAGACTATAAAGATAATCCAGAAAGGTTACAACGTGGGATGGGATATGAAACAGAAACCAATACTGGGTGAAATGTCATTATTGAGTTCGGCAGGAAACAAACCGGTATTTAAGCCTGGAAGCATGGTGCCCGTAAAATTCACGGTAACAGAAGGCGGCAGTGCCGTGATAGATACAACAGTCAGGGTCACCGTACTGGATGCAGGCGGCAGGGAAGTATTCAGCGCTATATACGGTAGCGGTTCAAAAGCTGTAAGAATAAATGAAGACGGTAAATATATTGCAAACTTCAAGTCCGGCAAAAACGACCCTCCCGGAACTTATAAGATAGAAGTTACATTCGGTAATAAGAGGAAGAATCAAGACTTCAGCAAGAATATATACTTATTAAGCCAGAAAAATACACTTTTCATGAATAAGGCAGTTGGTTTAAAGGCAGGCAGGCAGGGAACAGCGTTTACATATGAGTGGAAACTCAACAACATAATTCTCGGAAATGGGGCAGAGCTTACGTGGGTTCCGGATGCCGCGGGAATATATAACATCAGGTTATTTGTTACGAATAATAAAAAAACAGATATTGAGGATTACAGCATAATCGTCAATGCAGATGCGGATGCCAATGGCGATGATGTGGTTAATGTGCTTGACCTGTCCTTGCTGGGCTTAAATTGGGGAAGAGTAATGCAGGACAATGATTTTGATGACAGCGCTGATGTGAACGGGGATGGGGTAATAGATATATTGGATGCGGTAAGAATAGGAAAGAAATGGACTTAAGATGGAAACTTAATCCTTATGGGGGCACTATATGCAGCGCGCATTCAGTATCATGTGACATTCAATAATACTGATGGAAGCAATCTCCACAGTCGGAAACCCTGAAATAGAGCAGGGTAAATATACATCAAACTACCAATATAAGTGGTAATGCATTCTATGGCTT
>JBAQYK010000034.1:0-6001 GCA_049299995.1 Candidatus Methanoperedens sp. | reverse complement strand
ATTTCAGAGTGCGCCGATGCATGGGCAATTCCTTCTTGTTCAGCTTGAAACCGAAGATGAAGGAGTATTGGGTCGGATAACTTCGATTTCATCCGAAGGAAGACTCACATCAAGTTCTGGAGAAGATTATGGTATCCGGGCCATATCCGATGATCGTCCTATTCCTGAAGACCTTCGAGAACAGTATCTCAAATATCGCGTAAATATTCGAGTCCTTGGAGTAGTTCGAGTCATAGATGGAAAAGTTATTTTCGCGGCTTCTCACCGCAGGCTACCTCACGTGGGTAGTAAAGTTGCACTTCTTTCAGATGAAGTGGTCCGTGAGGTCGCAGGTCATAACCTCGATGGTATAGAACTAGGGTTCTTTGCTCTTGGAGAGTTTATCTATAGCGGTGGAGATAAGCGTTTAAAAAACGAGCCTTGGATTAAGATAAAAAATCCTGCTATTATTCCACGTTTTAATGTTCAATCAATGGTTTCACGTAGATCTTTTGTCTTTGCACGGGCAGGTTTTGGTAAGTCTAATCTCAATAAACTTCTTTTCAGTAGTTTATATAAAGAGACCCCGACAGTGGAGAAACGGGGCGGTAGAAAAGTCCCTGTCGGTACAATAATTTTCGATCCGGATGGTGAATATTATTGGCCAGATGACAAGAATCGTCCAGGTTTATGTGATGTTCCAGAATTAGAAGATAAGATTGTGGTCTTTACGAAAAAGAAAGTGTCAAGCCCATTTTATCAGTCTTTTGTAGCGAGTGATATCAAGCTTGATATTAGACGTTTAAGACCTTCAGATGTTATTTCTATTGCTTTATCATCAGAAAAGCAGGACCAGCAGAATGTAAGAAAACTCAAAGGCATGAATGATGAAGAATGGCGACAACTGGTGGATGAAATATATCAAAATAGTAATGCTGCAGATCCAGAACTTATCAAAAAGCTTCTACATCTCGATAAGGAGCAAGCTGCTGAGACGGTGGCAGCAAGAGCCAATATGACTTCCATAGTAAAAATGCTTCATGATCCAAGCAGTCAAATGATGGATATGCTGATCTATGCTCTAAAGAAAGGTAAAATTTGTATTGTTGATGTCTCACAGATGCGCGGTACACCCGCTTTGATTCTGTCTGGCCTCATTCTCCGGAAAATCTTTGACCATAATCAGCAAGAATTCACAGCAGCTCAACCAGAAACGATCCCCACAATAGCTGTTGTTGAGGAGGCCCAAACCGTACTTGGTAGTTCTGGTAGTTCAGGGGAAGGCCCATATGTTTCATGGGTGAAGGAAGGACGAAAATACGATCTTGGTGCAATGCTTATTACTCAGCAGCCAGGCAGCATTGCCAATGAGATTCTTAGCCAGGGAGACAATTGGTTTGTCTTCCATTTGCTATCGTCTGGTGACCTGCAAGCACTCAAACGAGCAAATGCCCACTTTAGCGATGACCTTTTAAGTGTTCTCCTTAATGAACCTCTCGTGGGGCACGGAATTTTTTGGAGTAGCGCTGGAGGAAAAAGCTATCCGATTCCAATCCGAATCTTATCGTTTGAGACGCTTTATACGGCTAGAGACCCTCAATATAATCTTCCTGCAGCGAAGACATTTGCTCAAGAGCTTAGAACAATATTTAAGGCTGCTGCTAAAGCGAGTTGCAGTATTAAACCTGCAAACCAGGAAGTTGAGACTGTCACTTCCACCGAAGATTTAGAAGTTCTATCCGGCAAAAAAATAGAAGAGCCTGAAGATGTATTTGCGATTTATATCGCTTCAGCGATTGATACTTTCAAGAATGATACGACAACAATAGGGCGCATAAAGCAGAATGGTTTGCCTTGGATGGGTATTCTTAAAGTTATTGAGAATGCATTGCCAGATGTGATAGATCAGCAAGAAAGAAATAAGTTTGCTTATAGTATTGTTCCTCGTGCTCTCAATGAAGTTTTTGGAGAAGGGAATTGGGACACAGAGAGACGCCCTAAACGTGATGGTTCTGGGATGACAGCATGGGTTGTGATCAAAAATAAAAGCTAAAAGTATTGAACAATAAGTGTTGGTAGGATTTGAATTGAAAAGCATTGATGTATTGAAGGAAAAAATATTAGATAAGGATATAACTATAAAAGCAAATGCTGTCGAAGAGGTTGAACGAGGTGCTATCACATTCTCTCACCCTTCCTATTCTGCTTTACAATCAATAGCTGAAGGGCTTGGACTTCATCTTAATGACACGGTGATGCAAATTGAGACTGCTGATCCCTCACCTATTACATTGGAACGCCAAAAACAGGAACAGAAGGAAGAAGGACTAGAATTACTTCCAATTGATAAATTATTAGGGCAGTATTTTCCGGAAGACAAACTGATTAAGCTCTACAAGCAAGAAATTATCGACGCTGCAAATCGTCTTAATGTAAATCCTGAAACATTGAAAATGATTGTTGTATTACATGAAGCGGCGCATGCAATAGTTCACTTAGGTAAAGACGCTGATAAAAAGAACTTCAATACTAAAGCCTATTGCATGGTAGATAGTGGTTCTGATCCAAGTCGACTCCATGAGACATTGGCGCAACTTCTTTGCTATCACTACGTTAAGGATTATCCAAAACTTCTTGAATGTTTTGAAAAACTAAATAAGCATCAGCCACCGGTTTACAATTTATGGGAGAGGTTCAAAGATATCAGTTTGGAACTAGTTAGGGGTATACTTATCGATATGCGGGAGGGAAAAATTGAGGCAAGTTTTAAAAAATTTGAAGAGCTAACTATAAAAAAACAGCGCACACTCATATTCTCAAAATATGAGAGCCAGTTGTCTGAATCTGTTTATGATACCTTACAGGAGTTAACAGAACTTTTGAAAGCTTCAAAAGCGCCAAGCACAGACGTAAAAGTCAGATATGTAGATATGGTCAAGGAACTCAAGGCAGGGATTGCCAAATATGAAGCCCTGCTGAAAAATGAGATGTCCTTAGCAAGAAGCCAAGACGAAATACTGGAGGAACAGTTAATATCCCTTATCAATAAGACTGAGGGTAACCCTTAACCCATAGCAGCTCCGGCAGCCGCCAGCTCCTCTCCATCAAACACACACCCAAGCCCCCCAACTAATCCTCGCAGGCGCAGGCACAGGCAAGACCACTACCATTACAGCCAAGATCGCATACATGGTCGAAAAGGAAAACATCGATTCCTCCCATATCCTCGCGCTCACCTTCTCCAGGGAAGCTGCAAGGAACATGCGCGAAAAGGTAGAGAAGCTCCTTCAGGGAAAGGAAGTGATCGTCAAGACTTTTCACTCATTCTGCACCGAGCTTATCAAGGATCATGCTGACAGATGCAAAGTTCCCGGCGACTTCAAGATATTCGAGGAGATAGATTCAGCCATTTTCATATTCAGGGAACTTAAGACAGATGCAAGGACCTCCAGCCTGTACGCAAACACGATCGGAAAAGCAAAAGACCTGAATATCTCGATAGATAAATTCAAAGAATTTCTGGAAACGCTTAAAAAACAGGTTCAGGATATTGAAAAAGATGAGAGCACATGGAAGGAAGTATATCGCGAATCCAGATTCAAACTCAATACCTTCCATCTTCAGGAATTCAAAGACAAAGAAGATAAGAAGGCAAAACAGGCAGATAAAAAAAGATACTCCGAATTCATATACCTCTATGAAGAATACCAGAAATATTCAAACTTCATATCAGCATGGGAGAAATACGAAGAGAAGAAATCAGCTATAGGCGCACTGGATTACGGCGACCTGAATAAGATCGCTCTCTGGTATCTTGACGTGTACGGCACGCAGGAACTAAACGATATATTTCGCTACATCATCATTGATGAATTCCAGGATACCAATTATGTCCAGTTCGAACTGATAAAAAAGCTCACAGCGGCAAATAAAAATATAACCGTGGTGGCAGATCCGAACCAGACCATTTATGCATTCCGCGGGGCATACACCAATAATATAGAGGAGTTTAATGAACAATTCGAGCTAAAGGCAGAAGATGTCATATCGCTGGATGTGAGTTTCAGGTCTACCAACAAGATACTCAGGGTAGCCCATACCCTGATAGAAAAGAACTATTCAGAGGAGAAAAGGCATGAATGCCAACTCCTTAAAAATCACAAGGATATAGAAGGGGAGAACGTCTGCATAATCGAAACTGAAGATGAGAATGAAGAAGCAAGAGCTATAGTAGAGAAAACAGAGGAATTTCTCATAAAAGGCATCCCACCATCTGAAATCGCCGTATTATACAGAACGCATGCCCAGGGGCGGAAGGTAAGACATGCTCTTGAGAATCGAGGTCTCCCTTTCAGGGTCAAGGATGATACGGATTTCCTGAAACTGCCAGAAATAAAGACCGCGTTAGCCTACCTATATGTCATTAACAATATCTCTCACCCCACAGCACGAGGTACGGAAGCATGGTGGAGAATATTCCATTACAACAATGCGTTGAGTCAAGAAGATTCCATCAGGATTGGAGAATTTATAAAGAAGACATATGTTTCATTTCAGGAAGTCATTTACCATCATATCGCTAAACTTGGGCTTACAAGAAGCGGGCTTGAGACCATTAGCAATGTAAAAAAAAGGATAGAGTCTCTCTGCGGAAAGGAGAATCTCGATATATCGGACCTGATTCTTGAGGTATATGACCAATCCGGTCTTTCAAGGCAGTTTGTACACGCTGATACTATCAGAAGCCGGGAAGCTCTATTAAATCTGAGGCAGCTTTATGAATTGACTAGGAATTTTGAGGAGTTCCATGGGAAAGACCTGAGCCTTTTCATAGATTATCTTGAGATACTCGATGAGATGGACGGTAACCCTCCTCCAGCCAGAATCGAGAGCGAAGATGCCATAAACCTCATGTCGATACATGCGGCAAAAGGACTTGAATTCAGCATAGTATTTCTTACAAACCTTGCCAAAGATAAATTCCCTCTATACCGCGGTGGCGCTGAACCACTCATCCCGCCAGAATTAATGGAGCAGTATCGTGATATCTTTGAGGACAAATCAATCACTGATATTGACAAAGCGGTTAAGGAGCGGAAAAAAGAGATCAAAAAGGAGGAGGAGAGGCGTCTTGCCTATGTCGCATTTACAAGAGCCAAAGACTATCTTTTCCTGACATTGGCGACAAAATATGGCGATGATGAAAAAGAGCCGTCAGAGTTCCTATCCGATATTGGATACAACAATTGGAGAGCAGGCGGGAGTATCGCGGTCGGAGGACTTTCATACATAAAGGATACCGAGATCAAAGTCAGGGAGATGGTAAAGGACAGCGTACTTGAGCGAGAAAAGGCCATGCGTAAAAGACTTATTATCGAGCTGCTGGACGCAGGAGACACCAATGAAATAATGAAAAATATGCTTTTGTATCAGGCATTGAAGCATGGAAAGACAGTGGATTTCAAGGAATTTATTGATTCCAACTGGTCAAAAATAGACCCTTCAGAAGATGCTGATAAAATCCTTGCAAGGATAAAAGAAAATAAAAATGGCTTGAAATTCAATCCTGCAAGCATGACCTTCAGCGTCACCTCGATAAACACCTACGAGAACTGTCCCAAACAGTATGAACTTGCAGAACTTCTCAGGATGCCCACTCGCGCCTCGGAAGACTCTACAGGAGCCATGAACATGGGGAGTTTTATCCATAAAGTGCTTGAAAATGCCGTGAGTGAAAAAATAACAACAAAGGAGCAATTATACAAAATTAGGGACCAGAAGGCGAAGGAATCGCAATGGAAAGGAATCAACATTAAGGCAGCAACTGAAGCGCTTGATGTATTCTGGGAACGCAACAGGAATACTATCGCGAACAACCTGATGGTTGAGCAGCGGTTCAATGTATCTCTTGGCGGGTTTAATTTCAAGGGGTTCATTGACCGCGTGGATAAAATCCCAGGGACGCAGGATGAGGTGGAAATCATAGATTACAAGACGGGAAAATATGAACCCAGTCCTGATG
>JBAQYK010000033.1:0-8196 GCA_049299995.1 Candidatus Methanoperedens sp. | reverse complement strand
ACATGGGGTATCTGCGATACCCCTATACGTCATAAAGGGGCGTAACCCTTTATGACCGACAGAAAATACACCCGCTGGAAAAAATGCCTGCTCTGCGATGATTTTGTGAAACTCATGTTCCCTGAAGATGCAAAAAACATGCTCATCGTTTACGAACCCGTGGAAGGCATGAGCAACGAATCCAAGAACTGGAAGAAGAGACAGCTTGGTTATATCCACAGGGGATGCCTTGAAAAAGCCGCTTTAACGAAACATCCAAAATCCGATGATTCGGAGTAATCCAGAGGTAGTATATAGTGGCTTTCAAAGATTTACGCGAATTCATCGAAGTCCTTGAGAAAAAGGGCTTGCTCAAACGCATAAAAACCGGGGTCAGCGCCGAGCTTGAAATTACTGAAATCCTTGACAGGACAGTAAAAAATAACGGACCGGCACTGTTATTTGAGAACGTCAAAGGCTATAAAGTTCCTGTTTTTGCCAGCGCTTTCGGCACAATGGAACGCATGTGTCTTGCTCTTGGCGTCAATAACCTTGATGAAATCGGCGAGCGAATCCGGAACCTGCTGCAATTCGAAGCGCCCTCAAGCCTGTGGGAAGGTATCAAGATGATTCCGAAGGTTGCAGAGATAACATCTTTCCCGCCAAAGCATGTGAACAGCGGACCGTGCAAAGAAGTCATACTCAAAGAAGGTTTTTCTTTAGACGAATTTCCGGTACTGAAATGCTGGCCCGGCGATGGCGGACGCTTCATTACACTCCCTCTTGTATTCACAAAAAACCCAAAAACCGGGAAGCAGAACATGGGAATGTACAGGATGCAGGTTTATGACGGCAAAACCACGGGCATGCACTGGCACATCCATAAACACGGCGCGCGGGATTATGCTGATGCGGCAAAAGACGGAAAAATAGAGGTTGCCGTAGCAATCGGCGCCGACCCGGCAGTTGTTTATTCAGCCACTGCGCCGCTGCCTGATAACATCGATGAAATGATGTTTGCAGGATTCCTGCGTAAAAAGAACGTAGAGCTTGTTAAATGCGAAACGTTTGACATTTTCGTGCCAGCACACGCCGAGATAATACTCGAAGGATACGTTGATGCAAAAGAGCGGCGCGTTGAAGGACCTTTTGGTGACCATACAGGATATTACTCTTTAGCCGATGAATTCCCCGTATTCCATATAACCTGCATCACTCACCGCAAAAACCCGATATATCATGCCACCGTCGTTGGAATACCGCCGATGGAAGACGCGTATCTTGGCAAAGCCACTGAAAGGATATTCCTTCCATTGATAAAAGCCCAGCTTCCGGAAATCGTTGATATTAACCTGCCTGTCGAGGCTGTTTTCCACAACTTGTGCATCGTTTCCATAAAAAAGCGGTATCCCGGTCATGCCAAAAAGGTCATGTTCGCCCTGTGGGGCATGGGGCAGATGATGTTTGCAAAGACGATAATCGTGCTTGACGACGACGTAAATATTCAGGATTTGAAAGAAGTGCTCTGGGCTACCACCACGCGCATGGACCCCGCGGGGGATGTCATGATAATAGACAAAGCGCCGACCGATACGCTTGACCATGCTTCGCCGCTTCCCAACCTTGGCTCCAAGATGGGCATCGATGCAACGCGAAAAGGACGTGATGAGGGCTTCAACCGTGAATGGCCTGACGCTTTAAAGATGGATGACGCTGTGAAGGCACGGATAGACGGTATATGGAAAGAGCTTGGGATATAATAGTAGAATCTTAGCCTTATTATCCTTTTGCCTTCCAGCCCCTGGGGTACGTGCCAACTTCCATGAGCACGCGGTCGGTGTTTGCCACAATCCCGGTAGCAGCTTTTAAAATCTCATTGGATTTCATCAGCGCTTTACCGAACGACACCACCTCGCCTTTAAGCGTAAAAACCGCCACTGGGTCTCCTTTTTCTATTCCGGTCTCAACTGACAGCACGCCAGGCGCCGCAAGTTCAGCACCGTGACAGAGCGCATCCACGGCATTATCGCGTATCACTATTTTGGGTAGATGCGAAAGCCCGAATTCCATGGGATTTATAACTTTTCGAAGATGCCTTTCATTCCCGTTTTCCCGCCATTCGATATACGCATCCCGCAGGTCATGAAGCGTGATTAAAGTCTCATCCTCGCGGAAAGGACCGGACTTTGTGCGCCGCAGTTCCTGCATGTGCGCGCCCGTGCCCATAGCCTGTCCAATATCATGGCACAATTTCCGTATATACGTCCCGGCTTCGCACCCCACTTTAAAAAGCACATTATTTTCTTCCACTTCGAGAAGTTGCAGGTAATATATGGTTCTTATCCTTGTTTCCCGTTTTACCGCGGATTTGATAGAAGGCTTCTGGAAAATTTCACCTGTAAACTCATTGAAAACACCTTTAATCATTTTTTCAGGCATTGCAGAATGAAGCTTCATGAGGCATACATACTCCTTACCTGCTGTGAGAAGCGCTTCCACAGCTTTTGTCGCATCGCCCAGCATAATGGGGAGAAGACCTGTAACATTCGGATCAAGCGTGCCGCTGTGCCCTGTTTTTTCAATTTCCAGGATTTTTTTCACCCACGATGTCACTTCATGGCTCGTAGGACCTGCAGGTTTATCGAGATTTATCACCCCTTTTTGAATATACTCCTCCATTTGGCGCTCAACCGGTTTTTTACCGAACTTATCATCGGTCGAATCTTCCGATTTTATTAAAATCTCTCTCTTTTTTTCCGAAGGTAAATTGTTCATATCAGGGAACCTACCGCTTTTACCACTATTTCACTTATCTCTTCAGGGCTCCATCTGGTGGAATCTATAACCAGGTCGTATACCGACAGATCCCTGATGTCGATATTATAATATTTCAAATACCGTTGTCTCTCGCATTCTTCTCTTTCAGACGCTTCTTCCATTGCTTTTGCCGCGGATTTGTTTTCCCTTTGTGCGATGCGTTCGGCTCTTACTTTTAAGGGAGCTTTAAGCCATATCTTAATGTCGGCATCCACAAGAAAACCGGAAATCCTGCCCTCAAGAATGATATTGTCCTTTTCCTTTGCAATCTTTTTCTGCTCTTCATCGAGCTTCCTGTCGATTTTATCATCGCGCTGCGCCAGCAGCCCGAATTCCTCAAGCGACATGCAGCGGTCTTGTGCCAGTTTCCTGAAAACATCTCCCATAGAAACCAGTTCCATGCCAAGACGCGTTGACAGTAATCTGGATAATGTGCTCTTGCCGCTGCCGGGAGGACCGCTGATTGTGACAATCAATTACATACCGCCTATATTCAATGCTTTTCTTGTCATCTGGCTTACCGGGATTGAACACAGGAAGTACCAGAATAACCAGTACTGGAACGGACCAAAAAGTTTATCGGTTAATCTTTGCTCTCCCCAGAAAGGAAATAACATGGTGGCATCGGGGTTCCTGCTGATGATAAGATAAACCCAGAAAAAGAGGGGGATTGAAATGATGCTTATATACAGCATGGGCTTGAACTGCTGCTTCATCATCTCCATCTGGTCTCCCATCATTTGAGCCTGCTGTTCCTGTAATTTTTTCACCTTCGCTGCGTTATTTGATAACTGCGCCTGCCTGAACTCTTTCTGTATGTTCTTCATCTTTTCCTGGACGCGCCTCATCAATTCCCAGTCCATGGTATATTTCTGGATTAGCGAGGCATAAAGTCCCGTGATAGCCGCCAGCACGAAAATTATCATGTGAAGCGGGAGTAAGGAAATAAGCGGACTTAACAGCGCATCCATAATGTTTCCTACCTTATCCATGAAACCCGGAATAATCATAACGCCCAGCATGAGGAATATCCCCAGGAATAACGCTAGTTTATTAAGTGTATTTTTATATTTATTCATATTGCTCCAGAACTTCTTTTACGTCTTCAAATATCCTGGGAATATCATTTTCCCCATCAATTGTTCGAAGAACGCCTTTCTTATCATAATAATCTATCAGGGGCTGTGTTTGTTTCTTATACACATCCAGCCTGTTTTGCACAGCCTCGGCTTTGTCGTCGTCGCGCTGGTACAATTTCTCTTTACATGCATCGCACACGCCGTCTTTTTTTGGGGGATTGAAGCTCACGTGATAACTGGCTCCGCATTTACACATACGCCGCCCTGAAAGGCGCTTTACCAGTTCCTCATCCCCGACCGAAATATTCAACACGGCATCCAGTTTCTTGCCAGATTCCGTAAGAATCATCTGGAGCGCATCAGCCTGAGGTATGGTTCTCGGATAACCATCAAGCATGAACCCTTCTGAACAGTCTTTTCTTGATAACCTGTCTTTTACGATAGTTATCAGGAGTTCGTCCGGAACAAGTTCGCCTCTTGACATATATGATTTGGCTTTTAACCCGAGACTCGTATTATTACTTATATTTTCACGCAGTATGTCGCCTGTGGAAATGTGGGGCAGTGAAAAATATTCTGATATTTTCTTAGCCTGCGTGCCTTTTCCCGCGCCCGGAGGGCCGAGTAAAATGATATTCATCTTGAATCGATTTCCGTTATAGTTATGTCTATATTAAAGCTTATTCAAAAGTTGTTGCGGGCTTATTCAAGCAATTTTCTGCCTTTTACGAATCCCAATAAAGATGCGGAGACGATGATTAATATTATGATTATTAAAGATATGTAAGTCGTGGTCAGGCGTTCCAGGTTTTTCAGGATTATCATGTAGAGGACATCGGCAGTCCAGATGCCTATGATAAGCCCCATGAATCCAAATACAATGGCATATACGATATTTTTGGGTATTTCTGATAATTTCATAATAGTATCTGGAAGCTTTTTTGGTTATTAAATATATCTGATTTGGGTGCGGGAATAAACTTTAAACGCCCCGACTGGGACTTGAACCCAGGTCTTAAGATCCGCAATCTCAAAGGATATCCGCTACCCCATCGGGGCTCGGCTCAACATTAATTTTTGAGCTATTAAAGGTTATTGGCTTTTGATTTCTCAAGTTCGAGCAATCCGGTTTTTACATCCACGCCTGCGGAATACCCGCCAATCCCGTTTTTTGCCACCACCCTGTGGCACGGAATAACAATCGGGATGGGATTTCGTGCAAGCGCCCCGCCAACAGCGCGCGCTCCCCGGCATCCTATATTTTTAGCAAGTTCCGAATAGGGAATGGTTTTTCCATACCCGATTTTTCTTGTCTCCCCAAGCACTTTTTGCGTGAATGACGAAATATGGGATATGTCAAAATCGCACGAAAAATCAATTTTTTCACCTTTAAAATAGCGTTCAAGCTCAAATGTAATGTCCAGTGTTTTTTTCTCTTTTATCTTGTCTTTGGACTTAACGAAACTGATGGAACGTAATCCTGACGTATATTCTATCACCACGTAACGATCAAGAATTTGGACGAAGATAATATCGGTGGAATTTGTCATTTTAATCCGGTTTTTTAAGTTTACTTCTTTTGCATATAAATATATCAGGATAATCTATAAGCTTTAAAATTCTATTGAGTACCCTATGTACCACCTGGAATGCATCGAATGTCACAGGAAATATCCTGAAACAGAGGTCATCTATACCTGTACCTGCGGTGGTCTTCTCGATGTTATTTATGATTACTCTGAAATCAATCTCACTAAAAAAGACTTAAAAGGTCCGCTCTCGGTCTGGAAATACCGCGCCCTTCTTCCCGTAAGCATGGAGCCCGTGTCCCTGAAGGAAGGGGGAACGCCGCTTTACCGCGTTGACAGGATTGCGAAAAGCACTGGCATGAAAGAAGTATATGTCAAGCATGAGGGCATGAACCCCACAGGCTCGTTCAAGGACAGGGGAATGACCGTTGGTGTGACAAAAGCCCTTGAACTTGGCATGAAAACCGTAGCGTGCGCCTCCACAGGTAACACATCTGCGTCTTTAGCAGTGTATGGCGCAAAAGCCGGCGTTCCTGCAGTTGTGCTTTTGCCTTCGGGAAAGGTGGCACTGGGGAAGCTGGCGCAGGCGCTGATGCACGGAGCCAAGGTATTGAGCATCAGGGGGAATTTTGACGATGCGCTAAAACTCGTTCGCGACCTCTGCGACAGGGAAGGATTCTATCTCTTGAATTCAGTTAACCCGTACAGGCTTGAGGGGCAGAAGACAATCGCTTTTGAGATTGCAGACCAGCTGGGGTGGCAGGCTCCGGACAGGCTTATCCTGCCTGTTGGAAATGCAGGGAATATAACCGCGATTTACAAGGGATTCAAGGAATTAAAGAAACTTGGCTTCATAGACAGCATTCCAAAAATGACAGGCATACAGGCAGAAGGCGCATGTCCAATTGTTAAGGCAATTAAAAACAACGCTCCTGAGATAAGCCCTGAAAGCAAACCCGAAACCGTTGCCACGGCAATCAGAATCGGCAATCCTGTAAATGCAATCAAGGCATTAAATGCGATACGGGAATCGGGCGGAACCGCTGAGACTGTTTCTGACGAGGAGATTATCAGCGCCCAGCACGAACTTGCATCTGTTGAAGGCATAGGCGTCGAGCCTGCCAGCGCATCTTCGATTGCCGGATTTCGAAAGCTTGTGGAAATGGGAGTTATCGATACCGACGAAATGGTTGTGTGCGTCACGACAGGGCATTTACTCAAGGATTCAGAGCATGTGCTCGCAGTGTGCCCCAAACCAATAGAAATTGACGCCACCATCGAAGCTGTGAGAAAAGCTGTTTTCATGAAATAGTATACTTGCTGGTTTTTTTTGTTTTCTCTGTCTTTCCCTGTCAATGTATTATCTCAAAAAAATCCGAAGGAATTTAGTACAGGGAAATTAATCTTAGACCGATGAAGGATTCCATTATTTCACTTTTACCGAAAAACAGGAATAATAAATTCCTGAAAAACAAAATTGAACTCCGGTGCAAATGCGGCTTTTCGGAAAAGCTCACATATTATGATTTTTTAGTTGGCGGCGAGTTCAATATCGGGCAGCCCTCATCTATTTTAAGTCCTTTTATATCAGAATCCGTCTATGATGAAACCATCATTGTAACCCCTCTTAACTTTTCAAAAAAATGTCCTGCCTGCGGAAAAGATTTAACAGCAGTGTTTCCCCTGTCGCTTGAAGAACTTATGCCGATTTTACAGTCCCAGCCGCCTGACCCGCATATGTACGGGTGATGTTATGGAAACGTTAGAAGCAATAAAAACACGGCGCAGCGTCCGGGAATTTACAAACGAAAATATAAGCGATGAGATAATCGGGGAGATTTTAGAAGCCGGAAGGTGGGCGCCGTCAGGTTTGAACAACCAGGCATGGCGGTTTATAATTGTGCAAAAAAGTGAGACAAAGGAAGCAATTTCAAATCTCACGCATTACGGGGCGATTGTGAGAAATGCCCAGGTTTTGATAGTGGTTTTTCTTGACAGGGACAAGATGTACGATTACACAAAGGATGTCCAGTCAATCGGGGCATGCATCCAGAATATGCTTCTTGTGGTTCATTCACTCGGGCTCGGCGGAGTATGGCTTGGCGAGATACTGAAGAATAAGGAGAAGGTAAATAAAGTCCTTGAAGCGCCGGATTCTTATGAATTAATGGCTGTAGTGGCTCTTGGTTATCCCGTTAAAAAAGCAAGGTCTTCGGATAGGAAAGAGCTTTCAGGGATTGTTTTTCGAGAAAGATTCGGAGAAAACTGGTAAGGTTCATTTACAAAACCGCTATCTTTATATTCGATAACGGTTATGTATTGTATTGTCAAAACTTAAAATTGAAGGTATATGACTACAAGCCTGAACTTCTTTAAACAATACCACAGCACTGTGATTAAAGCGCTGGGTGAGGATGCCAAGAAAGTAAACGCAAAAGTCGGTTCATTGATGGCAGACAAATGGGCAGATAACGCGGGAAAATTCAATAGCAATGCCGAGTTCGCACAGAGTTTTGAGGATTACCTGAAAAACCAGCTTGAATTTGCAAAACATGTGAAAGTCAATTGCGACGACAGGAACTATACGCTTGACGTCAAAGGATGCGCCATCTGCCACGGCAATGAGATACTGAGGAAGGAAGGTATGGCGACTGCATGCCCAATCGTTCAGGCAGCCAAGTATGCTGCTGTCAAGAAAATCGGAAGGAATGTCATTACGAAAGGTGTGGACAAACCGGGTGTCGTTGGCGAGTGCACTATAAAGTTTGAACTGGAGTAAAGCGTTTACTTTT
>JBAQYK010000032.1:0-1886 GCA_049299995.1 Candidatus Methanoperedens sp. | reverse complement strand
GGTTTCGGCGATTTACTTGAAGAATTGAACAGAAAAATTATATATCTTCGCGAGGACGGCGAGGATGTTCGAGGGAAAAACTTTGAAGAGCCACTTTTCGTGCTGGGCGACCATGAAGGTTTGACCGGGGATGAGGAGGAACTAATAAAGAAGTACGAGCATGAAATAGTGAGTGTGGGCCCTCTATCCGTTCATGCCGACCACTGCATCATTCTATTGAATAACGAGATGGATAGATTAGAGAAACATATTTAGAACACATCGCATATTCAGAGCCAGATGACAATTTTGGATACAGCGCGGAAAATTCTAAATGAAGGCCCCATATGCGACCACTGCATAGGGAGGCAGTTCGCAAAACTCTCCACTGGACTAAGCAACGACCAGCGCGGGAAAGCACTGAAACTCGTACTTGCTATGGAAGCAGGCGCACAAAAAGATGAAACGCTTCAGGAAAAGCTTACGAAAATAGAGACCCCGCATTTAAATGCGGGGACTTGCTGGGTTTGCAATAACCTGTTCGAGCATCTTGATTCATGGGCGCAAAAGGCTATCACGGCGCTTTCTGATTACGAATACGACAATTTCCTTGTTGGAACAAAGGTAACAGGATTATTAGCCGAGAATGAGGAAATTATCTGGGCTGAAAGCGGGACGACATTTGCAGAGCCGCTTAAAACCGAGTTGAACCGCGAAGTCGGGAAACGCGTTGAAAAGCTCACAGGTAAGCGGGCAAATCTTAAAAAACCGCAAATTGTAGCGCTGCTTGACCTTGAAAATGATAGGGTTGGACTTGAGGTAAATTCGTTATATATCTATGGCAGGTACAGGAAACTCATCCGCGGAATTCCGCAGACCAGGTGGCCGTGCAGGGAATGCGGTGGCAAAGGTTGCGAACGCTGCGGAAATACGGGCAAGATGTACCAGGAATCAGTGGATGAACTCATCAAGCCGCATCTTATATTAGCAGCCAGGTGTGAAGATACAGCCTTCCACGGCGCTGGACGCGAGGACATCGACGCGCTGATGCTGGGCGATGGCAGACCGTTTGTGGTTGAGGCAAAGAAGCCGCACATAAGGAATATAAACCTGGATACGCTTGAATCAGAGATTAACAGCAAAGCAGATGGAAAAATCGAGGTTATCGGGCTTAAATTTGTCGAGAGCGAAACCGTTGAGCAGCTAAAATCAATGAAAGCCAATAAAGTGTACCGCCTTAAAATTGAACATAGTACAACAGAGGAAAAACTTAAATCATCCCTCGACATAATAAGCGGAACTCTCATCAAACAGAATACCCCCACCAGAGTGCTTCATCGGCGCGCCGACCTTGAACGAGTGCGTAAGGTTCATTCAACCGAGCTTGAGTCGTTTGATACAAATACAGCAGTCCTCGTCATCAATTGTGATGGGGGGCTCTATGTCAAGGAACTGGTTTCAGGCGATAACGGACGCACTGTACCCAGTATAGCGGCACTTTTGGGAAGCGAGGCAAAGGTTATAGAACTTGAAGTAATAAAAGTAGGATAACAATTAAGATTCAGAGGAATATTATGGCAAAAACCCACGGAACAAGAAGAAAATCAAGATATAAACTCAAAAAAACAGTAAGAGAAAAAGGATTATCTCCGATTAGCCGGGCAATTCAGGAATTCGTAGAGGGAGATATTGTAAATATCGATCTTGATCCCAGTATCCAGAATGGAATGCCGCATCCCAAGTTTCAGGGAAGAACCGGAAAAGTTGTGAGCCAGCGCGGTCGTGCTTATATAGTCGAAGTCAGGGATGGCGGGCTCATGAAAGAAGTTATCATTCTGCCTGAGCATTTGACCCCCCAAAAATAAATTGGTGAAACATGAAAAACTTTAGGAAAGTTTTATCAAAAG
>JBAQYK010000031.1:0-2584 GCA_049299995.1 Candidatus Methanoperedens sp. | reverse complement strand
ACGCACGATGATCAAATATCTCGACGACATCTCCTGGGAAACGGAAGTCTGGATTGCCGACTCCCCCACGCATCTCATCCATTTCAACGGAGACCGGTTTCTCGGTCCACACGAGGAATAACCAACCCGCCCTCCGGCATCCCAGTCACCCCCGCTACCGCAAGCTGGCACTCTCAGACCGAGAAGTCCACCGAAGCCAGGCATACTCTCATCACAGAGGCTCATTTCCATAGCAGGTCTTGTACCCGCCCTTCGCCTGATGAAGCGCCGAACGAACGGACGGAAATGAAGAAATGATTTGGCTGCCTTTGATTTCTCGAGTCATCCATTTGTCAACATATAGGAGAGTTACATTGACTTCTCGACTAGCACGATGGTTCTTCTAGACCACTTCCGTGGGGATAACCATTCACTTTATAGATATATTCTTGTTTGCCTGCGTTGAGAGGCTCTTTCAAGACTGAGTTCAAAGTAGTCGGTGGTCCGTAAAGAAAATCTAGTACATATTAGCCCAAGATGCCCGCAGGCTTGATTAAGTTCTGAGTTATCCTTTGAATCTGAATGCGTCTGATTCTTTGCCGGTCGCATATGTATAATTTACGGAAAAATCGTAAGTCCCTGAAGAAAACTTATTTGTTTTATCGGAGTAAAAACTTGCCAACCTATCTGGATCTGGAATCAATGCAGTCAAATACCGAAGTTGGCATAGAATACTTGTCCCGCTTAATTCTATCTTATCGAGAACAGGAGAATCATACGTGATCTTGTCGATTTTCTTCTTCCTTCCCCATTCTTGACATGTATCACAATAAATTAGCAAAAATTCGATAGGGAAATGTTCAAATATTAGCCTTTTATTCGAAGGTATATTTTCCCTTAAGGAGTTAAAAACACAACTATTGTGCATTGATATAGCTGATGCAGCTAAGTAGATTTCAACCATTTCTATATTCGCTTTGTGAGCGTCAGAAGCCACACCGTTTTCAATTTTTTTATGAATAAGTGGGAGAAAGAGTTCTACAAGCATTAATGCGCTTATAACGCCATGGTCTTGGTTACTCAGTATTGCCTTAACATAATTCTTTAGTAAAGCATCCTTGTTGGTCATGTTTGTGGCTGATGGTGATTCAAAAAATGAGCATATTTTTTCCAATGTATTCATGTGGCTAACATTAGGATCTTCTCCAGATAATAAATGCCCCCAATCGATATTAATGTGTAGTTCTGTTTTTAATTGTCTAGATAGGAAACTCATAATCTTATCCTGATATTTTTCTATAATGTAGGTTATGTCATGAAAGAAAGATGTAAACACCCAAATTCTAAGCAGATTATCTGGCTGTATTGCAATAGCGCTAAACTCAGACACATTTTTCAACCTTGCGTTAACTATATCTGTTATCTTTTGAATGCCAATAAAGTTTATTATTATATATCCTACAATAAATACATGAAACTGATGCATGAAATGGTCTCTGTACTTTTCAATATCGTAAAGCATTAATTTTTCATGATCTCGGAATTCCTCTAGCTTTTCTAGCATTTGTGTATAGTATTCTTGTAATCCAAGTAAGTCAAAGAGGTCGCTCAAGAAATTAATAACCCTCTGCATAATCTCGTTATACCCGATATAAGCGTTTCTCCTAAAAACAAAAAATAGGTGCTCAATAAGTCCATAAAGCTGAGAATTTAAATCCATGCCCTGCGCTTCGACCTGTCCGCTTATGCTTTTTATAGTTTCTAAAATATTTATACCCTTAAATAAAGAGTCATAAGACTCCATGTTCGCATTCTTGCTGCTAATAGTGATCAATCTATTACAAATCTCGTTAATTGCAATGTATGCATGTGAATCAATATTCTCAGTCACCAATTCAGATAACGCATCATCCTTATTAGTGCCATCTACAATTAACGTTAGTTTATCCTTGTTATTGATATCGTATATATCAAGTCTCATTATGCCAATACATCTATTTTCAGATAAAATTGGTATGGCCAAAACCTCGGTGCATTCCGGATGAACACCTCGAGCTGTATCGTTGTCGGGATACCGTGCTTTGCAATCCCGAATTTCATCCTTGTTTAGGTAAATTATTCTTTTTCGTCGCGCTGTCATCCCGGTAATCCCTTCACCAGGAATCGTGTCTTCATTGTCAATATGACTAAAGACTATATATTTGTTTGGTCTACGTTTGTAATCAAAATCCCAGTATCTGCGTTTATTATCTCTTGGATCAGTGTATGCATCTACAACGCCAATAAACTTAAGAATGTTATATTGGTCTACATCCTCTGCGGCAATTCCATATGTTTCGTATCCTGCAGGAAAACGTTTCTTAAATTCGCGTTGCTTCTCAAGAACATCCATTGAGTTGTCAGTTGTAAGGTACAATGCGCAACTGTGTGCGTTGAAGATTTCCCTCACGGAGGCAATAAAAGACCCCAGTGGCTCTCTACGCTCAAATCTATTATCATTTTTCATTGCGAAAGCCTCATTAGATCCATTCAATCAAAATAAGGGGGCCGGCTTTGGGAATAGAGTATCGAGGTCGTCCAGAGCGGGCAGTCATCCCAGTTTATC
>JBAQYK010000030.1:0-2697 GCA_049299995.1 Candidatus Methanoperedens sp. | reverse complement strand
GCCTATTATCATATTAGACAAGGATAAAACACGAACGCAGGGGAAAGACGCGCTCGGATACAATATCTCGGCAGCGAAGGCGGTAGCAGATGCGGTCAGGACAACGCTGGGTCCCAAAGGCATGGACAAAATGCTTGTAAACCCCGTCGGCGATGTGGTAATTACCAATGACGGAGCCACGATTTTGCGGGAAATGGACATACAGCACCCGGCTGCAAAAATGATGGTAGAAGTGGCGCGCACCCAGGAAGACAAAGCAGGCGACGGAACCACGAGCGCAGTGGTGCTTGCCGGGGAACTCCTGAACAAAGCGCATGCGCTGGTAGAACAGGGCGCACACCCCACAACCATAACAAGAGGTTATGGTCTTGCAGCCGTAAAGGCGCTTGAAATCCTGGACGAACTGGCTATTGACGCTTCAGACGATGTTCTTGAAGATATTGCAAGGACAGCTCTTACTGGAAAAAGCGCAGACCTTGCCCTTGATTCACTTGTGCAGTTATGCGTAGAGACCGCCAAGGCGATTAAAGAAGGCGGCAAAGTGAACGTGAAGGAGAACATCAATATCATCCACCAGCGCGGCGGTAGGATAAAAGATACGAAATTCATTCACGGGCTTGTGATTGACAAAGCCAGGGCGCACAAGAACATGCCAAAGAGGGTTGAGAATGCAAGAATTGCTGTTCTTGATACCGGCATTGAAGTTGAGAAGACCCAGGTAAAATCAAAATTAAAGATAAATTCCCCTGAACTCATTTCCGAAGCAAGGCTTGAGGAGAGTAAGCTCGTTGAGGAGAAAGTGGAAGCGCTTGCAAAAAGCGGAGCCAACGTTATATTCACAGAAAAAGGCATTGACGATATCGGAATGCATTACCTCGCAAAAAAGGGCATATTCGCAATCAGGAGATGCAAGGACGAAGAAATCAAGAAAATTGTAAAAGCAACCGGCGCGCGCGTTGTCTCTAAACTGGATGGCGTTTCCGAGGATGACCTCGGGAGAGCCGAATTAGTCGAGGAACGGGGCGTCGGCAATTACAAGATGGTCTATATAGAAGGATGCAAGAATCCAAAAGCAGTATCCATCCTGATTTACAGCGGGGCGGAACATGTTGCAGATGAGGTTGAGCGCGCGCTTGACGATGCGCTGCGTGTTGTCGGCGTGGTAATAGAAGACGGGAAAGTAGTAGCCGGCGGCGGTTCGCCTGAAATGGAGATGGCGACAGGACTCAGGAAATATGCAACCAACCAGAGCGGCAGGGAACAGCTTGCGATAATGGCTTTTGCGGAGGCGCTTGAGGAAATACCCAAAGCTATCGCTGAAAACGCAGGTCTTGATGCAATTGATATTATAGTTGAACTCAGGAATAAACATAACAAAGGCATCAAAACAGCAGGATTAAATGTATTCACAGGCAAAGCCGAGGATATGCGTAAATTAGGGGTAATCGAGCCGCTGCGTGTAAAGACGCAGGAAATCAAATCCGCAACCGATGTGGCAGTCATGATATTGCGCATAAACGATATCCTGACGGCTAAGGAAACTGGCATGATGGATGTTAGACCCGAGCACACAGCGGATTATTATGATGGTGTCCAGGCGCCTTCTGTTGACGAAGACTAACATTAAATAGAAAAAAGTTTAAATTACCAATTTATCCGTCATCCGGATTGAAGGTGTTAGTAAATATACTGCATGATTTGAAGATTTAATTTTTTTGAGGTTAATCGGGAGCTGTTTAATATTGAAAGGCAAAGAAGGCATGAACAAGGAAGAAAAACAAATTAACGAAGAAGATAATACATCTTCCGATGCCGGCGAGGAAATAGAAGAAACTGGCGTTCCGGGGCTTCAGGAAAAGGACATCCGGAAAGAACTGGATAACGTTAAAAAACAACTTGAAGAAGAAAAAGACAGGTGTCTTCGCCTGAATGCCGAGTTTGAGAATTCCAGGAAAAGAATCCTGAAGGAAAGGGAAGAATTCATAAAATACGCGAATGAGAAACTGATATTAGAGCTAATAGATGTGTTGGAATCTCTTGAGCGCGGAATTGAAAATACAAAGAAGGCAGGCGATAAAGATAAGTTAATCGAGGGCATGGAGTTAGTATATAAACAATTCAAAAATGTTCTGGAAAAAAATGGTTTGACCACCATTAAGGCTCTCGGGGAAAAATTCGACCACTATAAACACGAAGCGATGATGCAGACGATTACGGATGAATGTGACGAAGGGGTCGTTCTTGAAGAGTTTGCACGAGGTTATATGTTAAACGGGAAAGTCATTCGTTATTCTAAAGTCAGAGTATCGAAAAATAAAGAATCAGAGGCACAAATTGAAAATGAGGTGAGTTAATGGCAAAGATAATTGGAATAGATCTGGGTACAAGCAATTCAGCCGCTGCTGTTATGCAGGGGAATAGACCTGTGATAATACCGAGCGCTGAGGGAATATCACTTGGAGGGAAAGCATTCCCGTCATACGTGGCATTTACAAAGGACGGGCAGAGGTTGACCGGGGAACCGGCAAGAAGACAGAATGTGACAAATACAGAAGGAACAGCTTACGCTTTTAAGAGAAAAATGGGCACTGATTATAAGTATAACCTTCGCGGGAAAGAATACAGACCACAGGAACTTTCAGCTTTCCTGCTCCAGAAAATAAAACAGGATGCAGAGGCTTTTCTTGGCGATAAGGT
>JBAQYK010000029.1:0-1534 GCA_049299995.1 Candidatus Methanoperedens sp. | reverse complement strand
GTCCTTATATAAGTCCAGTTACCATGGCAGAAATCACATGTCCTATTCTTATGTACGTCATTCGTGGAACCATAATAACCAGTCTTATTTATGGAATATCCGGGGTGGCAAATATAGCATCCCCTATAAGAATTGCTGGAATGGGTTGATCTGTAATGTGCTGCTTTTGCAAAAGAAAAGTCTTTGCCATAATTACTTGTGTATGGTGAACGAGCATAATTATAACCACTAAAATTATTGGTACTGTTAAGAACAGTCAGCTTATGACAAAAACTATCGTGAGTACCACAGGTCGTCGTATTTGTGTTTGCCCAACCCTCAAGGCTCATATTAGTGCTGCCTGTCACGGCTGGATTGGTTGTCAAGTAGGCAGTTATAGTCCAATTGCCATAGTCCGTATCATATTTATCAGTGAATTCACCGATCGTATTATACGAAACACTTGCTAAACCATTCTTTTGCGTCAGGTTATATTGAGTGGATTTCAGTGTACCGTTTGCATATATCTTAAAAGTAATGTTTTCTCCAGAATCCGGCAATCCATTATTTAAGAGTAAAGCAAAAGCCGTGAAATTTCCACTAAGATTAAAACTGTAATTTGCATTGATCAGCCAGGGATTGTAAACCGAGTATCTGCTACTGGATACCTTCAAATTCTGCGCTGCGCTCGCTGCGCTGCTCAATAGCAATAATACAATTAATAATCCTGCCAAAATATTAGCATTTGTTTTTATTTCTGCTTTATACATCAGTTTAACCTTTTTATCTATTGTGGTCAATACTGATAAAAACAAAAATAAAATTATAGTAAATTGTTTTGGTATTTGCATTTTTTATGCCTCATCCTTTCTTTTGCCCTCACATCAGTCATTAAATAGCATTTGCTATTTCAAAACACACTTTTCCCAGTAATAATATATATGTACTATCCCCTAATTAAATTAATCCCCTAATTAAATTATTGATTTAAATACTGGGTCTTCTGCAGATAAAAGCAGATGAAACCTGAAACACAGGTGTAAGAATTTGAGTGAGGAGAGTAAGCCCCTTTATGTTTAGCGCAAGGGCGATGCCCTTATCGCGCTCATGCAGCATTCAGCTATGCGCCGTACTCGGACAGGTCTGGACTGCCCTTTATGTCCTATTTCGGCTTGCACCCGCGTGGATTCGCCGTTCCATCCGCATGCGCATGACCTCATTCTTACAAAATCATCGCATTTCTGCGCTGCGGTATCGTTTCTGTTCCAGAGCCAGGATTCTCACCCTATGCCCTTCACAGGCATCCGCGGTCCAGAAGGTGAGGGGACTTTCCTCAGCGTTACCGCCGGAAGCCGCCCTTCCTCTCTCAATCGTTAATTGGCGTTGTATCGTTTATATTTACCGCCGCAGCAGGAATCCTGAAAACTCCCCTCTGTACTGTTCAGGTATAACTTCTACACCCGACACTCTTGCATATTCAGATCCTTTCCTGCACCACTCCACAATTTTTTCGACATTTTCTTTATCCCCTTCAAAAACAGCCTCAACCCTTCCG
>JBAQYK010000028.1:0-5645 GCA_049299995.1 Candidatus Methanoperedens sp. | reverse complement strand
GGGATTTGCTGTTCCGGTCGGTCAAGGATTGTGCAAGGTTGTCTGTGGTATCTCCTGTATTCTCGATGGATGCGTATCAGCGCCGGAATGAGTTCATGGTGGATGCTGCTGATGTACTCGCTGCGTTCTTTGACGGTTCCCCTGGCGGCACTGCGAATTGTGTGCGATATGCCCGTTCTGTTGGTCGAAAGACAATGATAATGGGGGGATTTTAATGGCACAGCCGAATTTGGAATCGTGGTTCGGGGAAAAAGTCGCAAGATATGGTGTTGCCCCCTATTTAGAATGCCATAGTCGTGGTGACACACGGTTCTCTCCATTCTATGCTCGCGTGAATGGCAAAAGTATAGAAGCGCAGTATCACTCAGCTAAAGTATTCGAAGACGGCAGCACCGGGCTTGATTGGAGACAGGCTAAGGGTAAAAGGGCAGTTAACGCCGCAGAATGCTCCGCTTTGTATGAACGGCTATGGCGTCAGTATATCGCTGAACATCCAGAACTGCTTGATGTCTTAAAGAAGGCATCGGGACTGCGGGATATGTTTTCTAAGATCGGAAACGTGAACCAGGCTGAGGTTTTGTGGGGTATCAGGAACCGGTCATAGCAACTATTTTTTCTTTCCGTTTTTCAAGTCCAGTTTGTTTTTCTGAAAATAGAATATCCATACAATAATTCGAGGTTTTAAAATGTCAGAAAGAGTAACTACTGATTTATTGGGCATCCCGCGCGGTGTCATTGTACAGCAGGTTAATTGCCGCGGCGCTATGGGGCGCGGACTTGCTTTGGCTATCCGCCAGAAATGGCCTGTTGTTTACTCGGAATATCAAAAACGGTTCTTTGCAGGTGAACTCAAGCTGGGTTCCGTTCGGTTCGTTAAGGTGGCCCCAGAGATTTATGTCTGCAATCTTGCGGGGCAGGATCGCTGGGGTACTGATTCTCCAAAAACTGATCTGGGCGCTTACAGCCTTGCCTGGCCGATCGTCAGTCTTGAGGCTGGGAAGCTTGGTCTTCCTGTGTACGCTCCCTGGATGTTTGGCTGCGGGCTGGCAGGCGGCGACTGGTCTGTAGTTCAGCCAGTAATTGAAGCGCTGTGTCCTGAAGTGATCTGGGTGCGGCGTGAAACTGGACATACCTGGGAAAAGTCTGAGAATTACCGCGGGTTTTAACCCATATCTTTTTTAGGTATATTTGCTGATTTTAAGAATTAATCTATACAATCTTCGTAAACATGGCATGCAATCAGTAACAAGAAACATGCCAGACAAAATATCAGAGGTGTTAAATATGGACAATGAACCTAATGAAAATAAAGGCAATATGGTAGTCATGCGCCAGAGCGCGGGCGAGGACTTAATACATGTAGGCGCTGGATTCGTCGATGTAGTGACCACAAAATTCGGAGAGAGACCTGTTATCCATCTCCGCCCGAATGGCGCTGCAAGGACTGAGAAGGGACAGCATATTCTTATCTTTGCGGGTAAGGCAATGCAACAGCTCCCGGAAGAGATCACAAAGTACGGGGACGTTGACAGTAAAAAGCCGCAGTATGTGGCTTATGCCGGAGATGTTCCCGTCGGCTCGGGATGGCTGAAACGGGGAAAGAAATCATTCCTGTCAGTGGTCCTGAACAAACCAGTGAATAGCGACAGGCTGACGCTGTTTCCCAGGGCGCCTGCTGCGGAGTAAATAGGGGTTTTTCCCCTTTTTTCTATTTTTCAAATCCAGTTTGTTTTTCTGAAAATAGAATACTCCATACATTTAAACGGTTAGTTGCAGCCACGGCTAACCTTCCTCCTTTTTTTAATGTAGATGTTTAGATTCCTGTATGTTTTTCCGATAATTAAATATCATATTAATATTAACAAGAATACTTTACCAATTTTGTTTATTCTTGATTTTAAGGTTGTGTTATATCAATATATCAATCATCAATCTCTTCCTTCAGGGACGGCGCCGCTGAAGCGGGTTGGTTTTTCCTGAAACTAAAATAGCCATACAAGACCTAAAGATGAGGGGGTTAATATGTCAGCAGGGTTTCGATTCAGAGTTCTTTTTCTGGAAATCAAATATAATATCCATACAGGCAAATGGTTAGTCGCGGCCACGGCTAACTTACCTTCTTTTTTCAATTTTAGGTTCTTTTTCTGAAATAATATCCATACAAACCTATGGTGATTTTGTATGGTAGTTTTCAAAACGGTTGGATATGGCGGGCTCTCCGGCGCAAACCATCTAATCGCGATTCTGAAAGAAACGAATGCTGAACTCGTGGTTGACGTGCGGTTGAAACCATACTGCGGCTGGAATAAGGATTTTTGCGGGCATGCCCTTAAGGATAAGTTATCCGGCGCAGGTATCGATTATTTCTGGACTGATGATCTTGGGAATATTACCCGGGATGTCAGGAATATCAAGCTGGTTAATGAAAAGCGCGGTCTTGAAAAGGTACTGGCGCTTGTGAAGACCTACAGCTACGGGACTGTAGTGTTGCTGTGCGCTGAGGCTGATGAGAAGCGGTGCCACAGGCTCTATCTAAAGAATAAACTGGCTGAAGATCTAAGACCGGCTATGTATCCGTCTATATTGCAATCTATTCATATGCCGGCGCAGCACCAGCGCCAGACCAGTCTTACAGCAGTTTTCGGATGATTATTTTTTTTTATTTTATTTAGGGTTTTTAAAACAATCCATACAGAGTACTGTAAACGTAACCCGAATGTCTTTCACGGCGTACCCGGAAAGTCAAGTCGGGTTTCGAAAATAATAATAGTTAGTGCACCTGATGGGAAAGCGCGCGCCCAACAGGCAAGGTGACCAGTGCAGGGAAATACTGCACAACCATGGAACGTATATGTAACCGGGGCGGTTCTATAACCTCTCTGGTTATATGCTATGATTGGGGTCGTCTATGACGGCTCTGATTGTAGCCTGATATTAATCCTGCTCCTTTTTTTTATATATTTTCTCTCAAAAAATAAGCCACACAGCTTTTGCATCAGAGGCAACTCCCCTCGATGTACAACACAGGAATGTAAAACTGGCCATGTGCACCATAAGAACCACCTTCGTTGGTCAGCATCATTCCTGTACCGCTAAAATAGACCAGACAACCAAATGCATGGGGACCTCCCGGGATTGTTGTTTTCCAATCCCGCCGTGCATTCCTCCTTTTTTTTCGAGATATCTGATGTTTTAAAACTTCCATACAAATGTTGTTGAGCATCAACACCGTCCTTCTCGTGGCGGGACTGACGAAAGTCAGGAGATTGCGAAGACCATGGGTTATCCCGAATCAAACTCAGATGTTGCCGGGCTGGTCACCTAAAGACAGGCTCAACATTAATCTTATTCACAGGGGTTGTTAAAAACAATTCCATACAATTCAGCGTGAAATAATACGGAATCAAACTTTCCAATAGAGAGCAAAAATAAACGGTATTTCAGGTAAGTTGGAGGCATTTAACCGAAAAGGCTAAACAAGGCGATAAAATACAAACGGAGGATTATTAGGGGTATTCGGCAAGAACGAACCCATCTCAATAAACAATTAAGGAAAAATACCTAACAAGAATACTACAATACATATATATACCGATTTTTTCCTGTATCAAGTACCATACGAAAATTGAATTTGTTAATTTAAAACCGCAATGCACTACCGTATTGATTTTTATTTTTAAAAAAAGTAAAAATTTGCGGCTTATTAAAGTTGCCGCACGTTTCCTATAAAACTCCGATTATTTTTATGTTATCAGTTTATTTTAATCATTATGGAAATAAGATATTATACTGGATAAAAATGAATTTGCGAAGCCGCTAAAACTCCTTTATGGTATATTATGATGCGGTTATTTTTAAAATATCTAAGAATAAAAAATATTTTTTTCTAAAACATGATTTTTAATATTAACTTATAAAATAAAAATGTGCGGCTTATTAAAGTTGCCGCACATTACCTCAAATACTCTGAACGTATAGGTTCCAACAGGTTATTTTAGTCTTCAGCGATCAACAAAGCACCTTTTGCAGCAGTTAAATGATTGTCTTTTTCAGGGGAGCAGCATATCTCGAATCTGTGATTCATTCCCTCGTTTATCAAGTCTCCAATAAGTTCTGGCATTCCCGGGATGTTGCTCATCCCGCCTGAAATGAACAGAGGAGATTTTAGAGCCATGTTTCTTATTGTTGTGTTCACTGCCCCGATTACCTCTCCGCAGAATATTGTTGCCACAGTCCCTGCATATTCTTTTAATGGCAGTATTATTTCATCTGATACCTGAGCTTCTTTTTTTCCATGTCGCGTCATTCCCTCTACCGTATATGTTTTCGGGTCAATGAGTGACGTATCTTCTTTCATTTCACGTATTCTTTTTATGGAAACAATAGCATCCCCGACCAGATTACCAACCCTTTTTGCTATCTCTTTATCTACCCGGTTTCCACACACTTCCGGATGAGCTGAAAGGTGAATTTCATCCCCATCATTAAAGCAACCAATTTCCGTGGTTGAACTTCCAAGGTTCAGGGAGAAAATAGCTGATTTATTAATGAAATCCATACTGGAAAGATGAACAGCCGAGCATAACCCTTCCGAGAACATTGTAAGACTTTGTGGTTTGTATACCTGCCTGATCGCCTGTGCAAGCCGGTCGTTTCCTTCTTTCATCTGCACAGCAGGCGATGCCAGTACCATGCTTGCCCCGGGAGGGAGTTGCATCGTATTAAGAATGTCAATTAACTGCTTTACCCCTTCTTCGGTCTCCACAACACCGAGCTCTAATGGGAATATTGCATCGTCATAATCTGCCGCATCTTCACCCACTTTAATGTCAGCACTGTCTTTTTTGACAATACCTTTTGAGTACCGCACACATGTTTTAATAGATGCAATATCTATTTTTCCTTCTTCATTCCTGCGGGCAATAGCCGTAATTTGAGATCCTATTTTTATACCGATTTGGTTTTTTCCTGTCATGGTTTTATTTCATCCTCTCTTTTATATTTTATTTTATAATTTATGTCCTTTATCTATCAGTTTTCCAGATTTTGGTGCTTCTGTAATGGGTTTTCCTGGTTTTATTGGTTCTTTAATAAATGCATGCCCGGGTACATTTTGTACTAGTTTATCATCGGTGCAAGCATGACCGCACTTAGTGCATTTACTGGAGTGGACTTTTCCTCCTTTGCGCAGGGCATTACCCGCACCTACAATTGCACTGCTCCCGCATTTTGGACATTGGGCACTCATTTTAATGTTTTCCTGTCAACCAGAGCTTGAGTTATCAAGCCTAAACACTATAAGGTGAAGTAGTTGACTTATCTTTAATAGACTTTCAGTCCGTATATATTTTTCCTTCTTTCTTTCCTTCTTTCTTTCCTTCCCATTCACATTCCTATTTTCATTTATGTTTCCGTTTTCTATAGACATCTCTTTTTAGGGCTTCAATCAGCCTTGTTTAAAATAGGTATAATCTTTAAATATAAGAATACCATATTGAATACTGAATGGTAGCATTAGAATTAAAAAGACTTATCGAAGATAATATATTTCTCGATAAAAAGATAGATGAGTTGAATAGTAAAATCCATATTAAATTTAAAGACACCAACGATACTGAAATAGAAAAGAAAAGACAGGATATTTC
>JBAQYK010000027.1:0-2441 GCA_049299995.1 Candidatus Methanoperedens sp. | reverse complement strand
GCTTCTTGAAAAGAAACAATTCAAACAAGTTAGCGAAATGTTAACAGAAGTTAACCAACGTAATCTTCTAGGGACGTGGGAGGGAGAGCCTATGGCCTTACCTACCGTGTCAAAAGTTCTGAAGGCTCTCGAGGACGATATGATTGTGGGTCGCAACGGTTCGACGACTACGCTGCTTCAAGCAGAGAAACTCCTCGAAAGACTCAGGGAAAATTACACGCCTCCGAAAGCGAAGAATATCATCAACTGGCAAATTCCCTTATCCCCAGCCGGGGTACTGTCATTGAATCAAGCTTTGAGCGAGGCTTTCAAGTCTGATATCCCTGCAGTGTTAACAGGTGCAAGCATGAGTTCGGTCTCCTTTTATGCAGTCATGCAGGTAGGCGGAGTCAATTCCATTTACTGTCCTGATCCTGAAAAGTGGCTTGTGAAGTTGCCTGGAACACAAACTGACCGGTTTCCGACAATTTCCATAATCCAGACTGATGAAGCATCTGTATATTTCGATGCACGACGAGAGAAGAATATGGTCTTTGCTTCACCGATTCAGACATATCTCGAGCTAATGGCAGGGGACAAGCGGGATCAAGAAACTGCTGTTCAGGTTAAAGATTACATCCTTAGACGTTTAACTGGAGTTACGTTATGAATAGAATGGGATCTTTGACCGGCGCTTTACTTGATCTGCTTAATGAATTAAAAGAGACAGGTATCCAGTTGATAATTGGTGGCGGTTTTGGAATCTATCTGCGATATCAGGAACATCTGCGCGTTCCCCGACAAACACTTCTCAAGGAATGGCCTGAGCCTCGATCTACAAACGATCTCGACCTGTTCTTGAGAACAGAACTGATCCTTGATTCGGATCGTCTTAAACTTCTAGCAGAGGCGTTGAAACGATTGGATTACAAGGTCATTGAGACTGCAAAGTCATACCAATTTATTAAAAACAGCCCCATTGGCAGTTTCAAAATCGATATTCTAACTGGGCCTAAACAAGTGTTCAAAGATAAGGGGCTTAAAGTTGATGATCGACGCGTTCATCCCAAACCGTCGGTTGATCTTCATGCACATCCTGTTGACGAGGCTATTACATTGGAAGAACAATTGCTTTTAGTCATTATTGAAGAAAAGAAATTTGATGGGACTTTTTTGAAAGGTGAAGTTTTCCTTCCGCATCCTTTCACATTCCTTATGATGAAACTATTTGCCCTTCGCGACAATATTGAGAATTCGGAAAAGGATTACGGACGTCATCATGCCCTCGACTTGTATACAACCATTGCAATGATGTCATTACAGGAATGGGAAAGTTCTATTGATCTGTTCAGAAATAATCGTAATCAGCAGAAAATTGTTGAGGCACGTAGGCTTGTTTATAAGTTGTTTGACAACGAGAACAGCAAAGGGATTCTTAGACTAAAGGAAAACAAATATTACCGCCCTGAATTTGAGATTCCTGGTTTTCTAAAAGCGCTAAAAGATTTGTTCGCTGAAATTACACCTTAAGAATGTGCTATAAGAAGTATTTATAGTGTGCCCGTTTTTGTGTCCGACGCTAAAGGAAAAGAGAGGTAAGCGCTTTTCATATACTCCAGCAAATGCTGAATAGATTGCTCAAACAAATAACCGTTGATAATCGTTTGAATCTTAGAAGATGAATACGCTAAAAAAGTCCTTTATTCTATTTTGCCTGATTCTTATCGTCCGCGACGCCATTGGCGAATACGATCCCGACCTTGCAATCCGGGCCAGGAATAAAGCCGCCGTAGATCAGATCCTCAAGGAAAACACAGAAAAGTACAAAAATAACCCGGACATGCTCGTCCTGCCCGGCCTTATTGCCGACCGCAAAGCACAGAAGGTAACCCTCCTTGCCGAGGCTACCGGTTTAACCAAAGGTTCACCTGTTGAATTTTTCCTGGTTAGCGAGACAAGCGGGCATGGTTATGAGTCCCTGGCTGTATCTTTTGCAATGCCGGGTAACCTGCAGAAGTCCCTTGAATTTATCGGCATGAAACCAGGCCGAACCGCAGATGCAGGCAAATGCGCTTTCTGGCCAAAGGGCGAAAGAGTAATTGTCACATTCAAATCCAAAGATCCGGAACAGAAAGATGGATCAACAAGAATTGAAACCCTCGTCCTGGATTCACGTTCACAAAAACCGCTTCCCGAATGCGGGCTGGTCTTTACAGGCTCACCGTTAATCCAGTCGCCGGAAAAACCGGGAACAAACGTTTTTGCCTCTGACGCTAGAGAGCCAGGCTCACTGGCTTCAACCTACAACGCACTGGAAACCGTGCTGGATGTTCCCTTTTCCTGGGCACAGAAAACTGTTTATGGAAATATCCTGGCAAACCACAGCAACACGTTGAAAACAGGTTCGCTCCTGGAAATCACTTTTGAACCGGAATATAAAGATGGGAAGAAGCGTGTTACTG
>JBAQYK010000026.1:0-9584 GCA_049299995.1 Candidatus Methanoperedens sp. | reverse complement strand
CGTTTCTTGAGCGTCCTGAGTGCATCCTTCCGCCAGTATCCTCGCCAACCAGTTCTATGAGCCTTGCCTCAAGAGCGATATGGACATCCTCGTATGAGGTATCAAGGGCTGAAATCCCTTCCTTCTGTATCCTGCCAAGACCTGAAAGGATTGCAGAGCATTCACTTTTCTTAATGATGCCCTGCTCTCTCAGCATCACCACATGGGCTCTATCAACTTCAATATCCGCATCGAATATTCGCGTATCAGCTTCCATGGATGATGTAAATTTCATCACGTCATCACCCGGTTTTACCGATAGCCGCCCTCGTCTCAATATTTCCATAACATTCCTTTAATTCATGTCAACAGGTATAAATATAGATTATCTTATGTAAACCCACTGATATAAAAATAATCCGAGGCGAGAATATTAACATACGATTTTTAGGAGGGGCGGGGGAAGTGGGAAGGTCAGCCATCCTTGTAAATGAAGAGCTTCTTCTCGATTACGGCATCAAACCCACAGACCCGCCGACATACCCGTCTAACGGGCTTCGTCCCAGGACAGTCATAATCTCCCATGGTCACCTTGACCACTGCGGACTTGCGCCAAATCTGATGGACCTTGAACCCGAAATCTACTCTACAGGCATAACCTCAAGATTGTCAGCTCTGCTTGCAAGAGATACGCTTAAGATAGCTGGAAAAAAGAGACATGTCATTCCTTATTATACAGATGAGATTCAGGAATTCGAGCGAAAAGCGAGAGCAGTAGAGTACAGGCAGGAATTCGGGACTTCAGGCTATTCTGCATGCCTCTATGATGCGGGGCATATTCCGGGCTCGTCCTCGGTATATCTTGAAAAAGATAACCAGAGCCTGTTTTATACGGGTGACATAAACACAATAGATACGGAACTCCAGAAAGGCGCGGACAGGGAGCTTCCGGAAAGCGATATACTGATGGTGGAGAGTACGTATTTCGGAAGGGACCATACTCCAAGGAAGGAACTTGAGGAACGGTTTATTGGCTCCGTAAAGGAAACTGTTGAAAGCGGGGGGAAAGCCGTGATTGCAGCTTTCAGCATAGGCAGGACACAGGAGATTATGCTGATTCTTAAAAAGCACGGGCTCCATGCATACGTGGACGGCATGGGCGTTGATGTCTTTGACCTGATGAAAAGAAAGCCGGAATGTGTACGGGATATGAATAAACTTGAAAAAGCGTTTGCGAGTTCCAGTATTGTAAAGCCGGAAGAGCGAAAGACGATTGTCGGGGAACCCTGCATAATCGTGACCAGCGCCGGCATGTTAAATGGAGGTCCCGTGCTTTATTATATCGGGGAGATTCATGACGACCCGAAATCCAAGATTCACCTGACGGGCTACCAGGCTGATGATACAAACGGGAGAATGGCGCTGGAAAGAGGGCATATAGTGGATGGAAGAAATACGCTCAGGCTCAATTGCGGGCTTGAGCTGTATGATTTCTCGGCTCATTGCGGGGATAAGGAATTAAAAGAAGTGGTGAAGAAATTTGCTGACAGGGGCACGGAGACTGTTATCACGGTGCATGGCGACAACACGGAAGGTTTTGCAGGCTGGGTAAAGGAAGAGCTTGGGGTGGAGGCGAAGGCGCCGGCGAATGGGGAGAGAGTTGTTGTGTAAAATCGAAACAAAAACTATTGTACGCCACTCTCCGTCAACACAAAATCGCAATAAGCCCCCTCGCTTCTTGACCTGTGCTTCCGCAGCGTAGCCCTCCTTTTGCTCATCCCCGTCTTCTCAAGCAGGATAATGGTCTTGGACAAATGCTCAAGCGCATTCCCTCCAACGGGACAAAGTTCGCCTGTTGTAACATCCTTAAAGACCTGGTTCGTGATTGCCACAGCCACGCCGTACTTTCTCGCTATCCCGTGGAGTATCCCTATCTGGTTCACAAGCTCGCGCCTGAGTCCCACGTTTTGTTCTTCAGAATCGTCCTGCGTCAGCCCGAGCCTGTAGAAAAGAGCAGCCGAATCAAGGACTATCAACCCGATTTTCTCATTCATCAGCTTTTCAATATCAGTAATTGCGGAGTACTGCTGTTCAAAGCTTGCGGGCTCGTAAATGATTATGTCTCCAGCAATTTTTTTCGCCTCATCGCCCGCTATCTGTTTAAACCGCTCAGATGAAAACCCCTCGGTGTCTATGAAAATAACCTTCCTGCCGCTCCTGACACATTCCACTGCCAGTTGGATGCAGATATTTGTCTTTCCAGTCCCTGAAGCGCCGTAAAGCTGTGTGACAATGCCGCCTTCAAATCCCCCGCCCAGCATATCATCGATACATTTGCATCCGCAAGGGGTTCTTTCAGGTTTTTTTATGGTATTCACCCTCTGATATTTTCTCAAAGATATCTTTTATAGCGGAAAGTGCGGCTCCGCTTATATCTATTGGCGCAATATTTTCCATTTCAGCCTCGATAAGGTCAGCATCATACGGTATCACACCTAATACTGGCAGACGGTATTCTTTAAGCCTATCCTCGATTTCGTGTACTTCGCCCCCGGCTTTGTTTATGACAGCCCCGAATTTGCTTATGCCAATCTGGCGCGCAAGTTCCGCAATTCTTCCCGCAGTTTCTATCGACCTCGCGCCGGGTTCCACCACAATAATCATATAATCTACTCCTTTCGTGATGCCGCGCCCCAGATGCTCCACACCCGCTTCCATATCCAGGATAACCACGCTGTTCATTTTAAGAATCACATGGCGCATAAGGGCTTTTAAAAAAGAGCTTGCAGGGCACATGCACCCGCCGCCCCCCCTCTCAACCGTGCCCATGACCAGCAATTTCACGTTGTCAGGTCCTGTCGCGCCGAATTTCTCAACAATGTCGTCAACTTTCGGGTTGAGCTTGAAAAAGCCAGCCGGACCTCCCGCCCGCTCATCAATGAGTTCCTTGAATTCCGTCAGCGGCTTTGGAGGAGTCCCAATCCCGAGCGCAGATGCAAGGTTCATGCTGGGGTCGGCGTCTATTGCAAGTACATCATACCCTTTTCGTGCAAAAAGCCGCGCCAGCGTGCCTGCGAGCGTGGTCTTCCCCACACCGCCTTTACCTGAGATTGCTATTTTAAACATCAGACATCAATAAACTCTACTGTTATTCTATCGTTAATCGTTATCAGTGCGCCCTGCCCTCTGGATGCTGCGCCGGGATTTACCACATGGGTGCCGTTTACTCGAACCGAACCCCGCGCTTCGTGGATGTGCCCGCAAACGACGAGGTCAAATCGCCCGAGGTACCGGGCTAATGCTGCGCTGCCTACGTTTCCGCGCGGCAATTTGTCAGTCGTATTGAGCGGGGGGGCATGGGACAATAAAATGGTCTTTCCATTATTTCTGCTCGACCTTCCATTTATTCTGCCTAATAGCGTTCCTATGTATTCGCCTATTTTCTTTTCAGACAGCTCAAAAGGCGTATTGAATGGCGTGGGGTTTGAGCCCCCAAGCCCCATAAAGGTGAAACCGTCCATTTCATGGACTGAATTATGAAGGTTTATGGCATTTTTATCCAGGAGTTTTAAGATGGAAGGGTTATCGCAATTACCCGGTATTGCAAATACAGGCTCTTTGAACATTTTCAGTAATTCAAGCGCACGCTCGTCAGGTCCGAAATCCGTTATGTCGCCTGCTATCAATACGGCGTCGAAATCCCCTGCCTTCTCACAAATAGATTCCACATGGGAATAATCGCCGTGAAGGTCTGATAGTGCAAGCAGCTTCATAGGGTGTAATATTAGTTCAGTTGTTTATAATCGTAATGCTGAAATGAGAGGGTTTCAATTGGGGTTGGTGGTTATGCTGAGATACAATATTTTACCTTAATAGGGTATGGTGGATTGTAGTTATGTTTATTATTCTTTGTATTCGACAGGAATTATTATTTCTGTACCAGAGTCTCTAAATTTTGTTATAAGTGAATCTGGTAGTTGGTTATCTGCTTTTGGATTTAAACATAATTCTTTAACAATATGATATTTATTGTCAAAATAACGGATATATAGTAAAACCGCGGAAATCATCGAGTTGTCTATTATGTGCTCTCCTTCTTCAATGTGAACAATGGTTCCATTTTTTTCCCATACTCTATCAAAGCCAAATCCTCTAATAATATTCTTCCTTTCAGGAATTGAAGATGGGTCTAAGTATAATGCAATAATTCCAGGATTAGACTTCGATAATTGACTACTTTCCTTGCATAATTTATTTCTATAAATATAAGGTTGTTGAAATTTGAATTTTCTAATTCTAGTAGAATTCTCGTATACATTTAGCTTGCCATTTTTAATCTTCGCAATAAATTCATCAGTTCTGCCGTCATCTGTTTCCAAGGTTACTTTGTTTTTTTCATCATTAAGTTTCAAAATAAGAGATTTCTTTTCAGCGGATATTTTTATAGTATTACAGTTATCGACTTTTTCAATTTTTCCTGTTTCTTCTAAATCAACATCGTAAATCTGTTCTATATAGTATAAGAGTTTGTCATTATCGTTTCCTGGAATATCATCCCAACTAAACATGTAAATATCTTCTATTTCAGGTCGTACATGCCGAGTAGAAACTTCAATAAATACTTCCAATTCGTCACTAACAATTTTTATATCACTCTTCTTGCCTGAAATTGAAGGTTCGAATTCAACTTTAAATTCCATATTTTTAAAAAAAAATCCAATTTCAATCTCAGCTAAGGTACTTAAAAAATCATCTTTATTAGTTAATTTCTTAAAATGTTTTTTTTTGGAGTTGATTTCAACCTCCATATCCTTCAATAATTTTTCCAAATAATCGATGTATTGAAGTGGATGGCTATTCAAAGAACTTCCATCTTGACCCGTAAACGTGAATTGTTTTGCCAATAAGTGCATTTCAGTTTTATCTTTCGTAATCTCTTTTTCAAACCATTCTTGTGTAAATACTTTAGAAATATTTGGATAAGCCTTAATAATTACGGAAATGTCTATCATTATTACTCACTATAAACTTTACATAATAAAGCCTTAATCGTATCCAATAGACGGAAAAAGCAAAAAACTGCGTGTAATTTTTGTTAGATTCATTTTTTAGGATAGTTTCAATTTACCAACACGTAATGTAACGGTCTCGCTAAAATGCTGTCAGGAATATAACAGCTTCAAACCCAGTGCTCCCCTCCGCTGTCGTGTACGCATATCCCGTTTCCTGAAGGAGCGAAGCCCCGAAATCTCTCAAAGAGCGCAATTGCCTCCTTAATCTCAGCAATATATCTTTCCTTGAGCAGAGAAGCGAGTTTGCGGCTGTCTTCTTCTGTGATATCGCCTCCAATGCCTTCACATTCAGAAACCATGAGGCGTCCATCCAGCAAATAAAAAGGATATGTTTTGCAGATGAAGGGTCTGCACTCGTATATCCGGCATAATCCTTTCTCTAGGAAAATGCAGTCCCCGTTTTTCCTAAGAACCCATTCAAAGGTATGGATATTACCCTGCGAATCCCTGTCCTCCGAGGGCGTGGGTATTACAAGCTCATCACGCATAAGTCCTGTTTTTTCACAGATGCGCCGGATTTCAAACGGAAAGACGGATACCGTATTATCTCCGTATTCTGCCATGCAGCACCGGGCGCATTTCTGGCATTTGAAACCGATGGCTTTTATCTCATCCGCAAGCTTCTTTTCGTCTATTCCGGCAGCTTTATCAAGATTTTTTGCAAGGCTTGTGATTTTTGTTTCTTTCAAGGTTATTTTGCCTGATATTATTGTTTTGTAGATAAATGTTTATGAAACCGTGTTATGTTTCGGAAGCAGCGCCACCATCAGGGCAGCAGCCGCCAGCGCCATCGCGCTCCCGAACAGGAATGGAGCGCTGGCTCCTATGTAATCCCACAAAAGTCCTGCGATTATGCTTGAAAGAAGAGCCAGAAGCCCTGTTGCAGTATAATACATTCCTATCGCAGTCCCTCTTTTTTCAGGGGGAACCATATCAACAACAAAAGCCTTGCTCACCCCTTCTGTCATTGCCATGTAGAAACCATATACTGCAAAGAGTATCCATATCTGGTATCCTTCGTTTACCAGCGCAAAACCCAGATAAACAAGGGAAAATATCAGGAATCCTCCGACCATGACATTGCGGCGCCCGATCTTATCTGAAAGTATCCCGGCAGGCATTGAAGAAAGAGAATATGTGATATTGTAAACAACATAGGTCAACACCACTATTGCGATAACCGCTATCGGACCAAAGACCGAGGTTATGATTGAGGGGATGCCACCAGAAATTTCAAAGATGTTCTTTGCCCGCAGTATCAGGAAAGCATTGCTTGAGTTACCAAGTGCGAAAATTAAAGTTATCAGGAGAAATATCTTGAATTCACGGCTAAAATCTGAGAGTTTGAACTTTAAACCATCCTTTTTCTCACCTTTTTTCTCTGAAACAAAGAAGAACAAAAGAATCACACTTATCAACGCAGGTATGAAAGCAATAAGGAATATGAGTTGATATTTCCCGTCAAGTAAATATAAAAACAGCAACGCTAAAAGCGGCCCTATGACTGCGCCCAGGGTATCAAGACTCTGGTGAAAACCAAATGCCTTCCCACGATACTGCGCATCGGTTGAATCCGCTATGAGCGCATCCCTTGCCGAAGAGCGAAGCCCTTTCCCGAACCTATCGAGAAAACGCGCGGTAAGAACAAAATGCCATGTGGTCGCAAATGCAAGGAGTGGTTTTGAGATTGTTGAAAGGCTATACCCGAAAATGACATAGGGTTTTCTTTTTCCGGATTTATCAGAGAGCCAGCCTGAGACCACTTTCAGGATGCTGGCTGTGCTCTCTGCAATCCCTTCGATAATCCCGACGATTGACATGGGCGCAGCAAGAACTGTGGTGAGGAATATGGGTATTATGGGGTACAGCATCTCGCTGCTGATGTCTGTGAAAAAGCTTACGAGTCCCAGGACGAATACGTTTTTCTTTATGCCTTTGATGATGTCTTTTTCCATATCAGGATTTGCTATACTGGCGGTGGCATAGATATAATTTCGCAGGCATGTTTTCCTTCCAAAATTTTTTCCAACTCACAGAAACTGGCGCTCACAACCCCCAAAAACAATTTTTCGTATAGCGGGGAATGGATTCGAACCATTGATCTACGGGTTATGAGCCCGTCGGGATATCCTGACTACCCTACCCCGCTGCTGGAGTAAAAATAGCGATGCTATAATGTGAATTATAACTGATAAAGCCATCGGTGATGGGTTTGGGAATAGTTCTATAATCTTTTAAATTAATAAAAAGACAAAATATGCTCTATGCCATCGAAACATCAGGAATAACAAAACACTTCAATGAAATCACTGCTGTAAATAACGTCAGCATATCAGTCAAACCCGGGGAACTGTTCGGGCTCCTCGGTCCTAACGGCGCTGGAAAGACCACGCTAATAAACATGCTGTCCACGATGACAGAACCCTCGGGCGGCAGTGCCAGAGTATGGGATTTTGACGTGCATAAACAGGCGGAAATGGTGCGCCAGAGCATAGGTGTAGTGTTCCAGGATACCACACTGGATGACCGCTTAACAGGCAGGGAGAACCTCGACCTTCACGGGAGGCTCTACGGTCTTGACGGCAAGACAAGGAAAAAAAGGATTGAAGAAGTGCTTTCACTTGTGGAACTCTCGGACAGGGCGGATGCTCTCGTCAAGACCTACTCAGGCGGCATGATGAGGCGCCTTGAAATTGCACGCGGGCTAATGCATCACCCTCATGTCCTGTTCCTTGATGAACCCACGCTCGGTCTTGACCCGCAGACAAGGCTGCATATATGGGAATATATAAAAAAATTGAATAAAGAGGAAGGCGTGTCCATCATGCTCACCACGCATTATATGGAAGAAGCCGACCACCTGTGTGACAGGATTGCCATAATCGACCACGGCGAAATTGTTGCGCTCGATACTCCCGGAGCCATGAAAAACTCACTCGGAGGGGATGTAATCACACTCGAACTTGAAAAACCCGATGACATATCCAGATTATGTGAGATATACCAAAAAAACGGATGCGCCAATATAGTTTCAAAGAAAATGAATGAGGTTTTTATAACTGTAAAAAACGGGGAACGCCAGATTCCCCATGTGCTGGCTCTTGCTTCGAAAGCAGGTATTCCCATACAGTCGGTCAGCCTGCGAAAACCAACTCTGGATGACGTATTTATTCATCATACAGGGCGCGCCATAAGGGATAAGGAAGTAAGTGAAGTCGAAAAGATGGGTTATAAAATACGCTCACGGAGGAAATAATGGTAAACACCGGGATTAACAGGGCGATACAAACCGTATATACCATGTGGCTTCGCGAGATGATTCGTTTTTCACGCTCAAAATCGCGAATTATCGGCGCTCTTGCGACCCCTCTTTTTTTCCTGGTCATTCTGGGCGCAGGCTTCAGTTCGTCCTTCCAGGTCCGCGGGGGCGGGGCTTTTGATAAAAGCTATCTCGCGCCGGGCCTGATAGGCATGTCGGTGCTTTTCGCTTCATTGATGGGCGGCGTATCTATCATATGGGACAGGGAATTCGGTTTTCTTAAGGAAATTTTAATCGCGCCTGTCAGCCGTTTCTTTGTGGCGCTCGGAAAAGCAATAGGCGGGGTGACAACAGCCATGATACAGGGTATATTGATTATGATTATTGCATGGCTGATAGGGGTTCATTATGTCTCGATATGGGGTGTGCTGGCAGCTATTGTAATCATGTTCATCTCCGGCATCGGGTTTATCGGACTGGGCATTGCGCTCGCTTCGAAAATCGAAAGCCACGAAGGATTCCAGATGGTGATGAGTTTTCTCACAATGCCGCTTGTTCTCATGAGCGGGGCGTTTTTCCCGATATCGAACCTCCCTTCGTGGCTTAAGGCGTTTGTATATGCAAATCCCCTTACGTATGGCGTGGAGGCGCTTCGCTTTTTTTTACTCGGCAGCTCAACGATTCCAGTTTCTCTGAGCATCACAGTCCTTATGCTGTTTGCTTTTGCGATGACGGCGCTTGGCGGGAAAATGTTCGGGAAAATGAGGGTTTGATATGATTGTCCTATCCGGCGGGACAGGCACGCCAAAACTTATCCAGGGCATGCGGCGGCTTATCACCGATGAGGAGATTACGGTAATAGTTAACACGGCAGAGGATATTTCTATTTCAGGGAATCTTGTTTCGCCTGACCTTGATACGGTTTTATACCTCTTTTCGGGGGCGCTGGATGATACAAAGTGGTGGGGTATTAAGAATGATACCTTTCATACGCATCTGGCTTTAAAAAAAATCGGCATCAATGAACGGCTTATGATAGGGGATGCCGACCGCGCAACGCAGGTTTTCCGCTCGGAATTGATGCGAAAAGGAGCGAGCCTGACAGAGGCGACGCTGCAGCTTTCATCAATGCTGGGAATAAAAGCCGGGGTTCTTCCCATGTGCGATGAGAAAGTGGATACGATGATAAATACGCCGCAGGGGCTTATGCATTTCCAGGATTTCTGGGTTGGGAAGCGCGGTGAACCTGAAGTCCTTGATGTTAAGCTCACAGG
>JBAQYK010000025.1:0-2800 GCA_049299995.1 Candidatus Methanoperedens sp. | reverse complement strand
GGCGTGATGACAAACGGCAAACTGAAGGTGCGCGGCATTGAGATGCGGCGTAGCGATACACCAAAGCTTATCATAAACCTGCAGGAAGCTATGCTCTCGAAACTTGCTGAAGCGAAAAACGCTTCTGAGTTTTACCAGAAGATTCCTGAAGCGATTGGAGTATTGAGGGAATACTCTCAAAAAGTAATGCATAACGAATGCGCTCTATCTGACCTGATTTTCGAGACCCGCGTATCCAGAGGCTGCGATGACTACCGGCAGTTCAACAACCAGCTTGCTGCTATGAAGCAGCTGAGGCAGGAAGGCGTAGACACCAGGCCGGGGCAAGCAGTAAGCTACATAATAACGGATCATAAGTCCAGGAACTATCAGAAGCGAGTAATGATACCTGAACTAGCTGACGAGAATACGCAGTACGATAGGGAAAAATACCGCGAATACCTGCTGCGCGCTGCTGAGAGCGTGCTGCTTCCCTTCGGTTATACAGAGGAACTGCTGGATGAAACGATGAGAGGCAGGTTGCAGAGAAACCTGTGCGGGTATGGGATATAAGTGTGCGATTGAGTTTTTCAATAATGTTTGAAACTGATGATGACCCCATTATTTCCAGTGGAATTATAACGAATTATCATGCTCACACTCTTGTTAAGGTAATATGCAGGTAAATGAGACGGTAATTTTCTATAAAGTTTCTCTTTGTTTCTGCATCTCTATATCTTGAATTGCAGTTTCATGTATCTTGCTGAACTGGCTCCTTCTTTCGATTCTTGTATGTTCAGAAGCGCGCTGGGCAAGACCGCTCCAGAATATATCCATATTAGAGGTCTTCTCAACGTATCGCAAATTTGGGTATAAATATGGAAAAACCATATTTATTACTGAAACATAATTAGTATTGTAGAGGATAAATAACACTTATAAGATTCCTATCCTATCCTATCCAATAAAATCTTGTAAATCCTCTACCTTTTCTATTATATTTTTATACAAAGTCACTGTACGTCTATCCAACCATAGCGAGATAGCAAGGCTAAAATTGATGTGTTTTTGAAGGCTATATACCACACAGCATATTACTCATCCAAATAATCCATATTCGGGTGCCTTCCAGGTTTCATCTTAAGAGTCCCAGCAAGCTTTTACATATCTAAAAACCTAGCGAGTTTGATTTCACAGGTCGTAGTTCAGCATACACGAATGAACTCTTTATGAAATGAGCATAACGGTATCGGTGTATGCGGAGTGAGAGGCGAAGCCGAGCATTTGGGTGAGCGAAGCGAACCACAAACACGCTGTTATGTGACGTATTGCTCCTTGATTCTATCAAACTTCATAGTGGACAGGTCAATCGCGACATAGGTGAACTCATTAAGTTGACCGGGTTGAATGCATATAGTCCTGCCGAGTTTTGCATACCATCTTCCTGTAACTTCAGGAGACTCATGTATATGACCATGTAGCGAAAGCATTGGCTGATATTTCTTCAAAAAGTTGTAAACCGCTTTTGACCCTACTTCTGAACCGTCATAACATCTATCCAGTCCTAACCTGTTCGGGGGCATGTGGATTACATACACGCTCTTTGCCATATCCCTGGGGCGTACCAGTCGATCAAGTTCCTCCTCTATCGTTGGGAGCTTTTTTGCATGTGTAAACCAGTCCTCGATTTCCTGCCATCCATTTGCTGTAGATAACAGTCCTTTTCCGAACTGCTCCTGGAATGTATAGTCATCAATGTCCATCCTGCATCTGTCCTTGAGCCTGAAAGGATAATCAACTACCCAGTTCATACCTATGAAATTGTAACCCCCAATTTCAAATTTACGTTGTGCCAGACAGACGACGAAGGAATATTTCTTGCAAGTTTCCTCAAACAGTTCATCGAATATCCTGAGGTCATCGTTTCCCGGGTAGCAGAGATAATAAATCCCGGCAGAGTTGAATCGTGCAAAGTGATTGTCAAGGTAGTTCGTAATGAATTCACCCTGACTGAATGGTTCACTTTCCTTGGGAAGCATGTCACCACCATTGATGACCACATTTGCCCGAAAGTCTTTTGCTACTTCGAATAGCCGCTCATATTTCCACTTGCTTCCATGCAAGTCCGTTACAAATAGCACTCTCATCCAGGCAACTCCTCCAGCAATATGTCATATAACGTCTTGCGGATAAAAGAAGTTGCCGAAGGCAATTTGGGAAAAATGCAAGCCGAGCATTTTTCCGTATAGTCATTGTTATCTGCCCCGAGCGAAGCGAGAGCGCAGCGTGGCGAGGAGCGGAACGAAGTCAACGACCCCGCACTGGAAAGTGCGCGGCATCAGCGTGGGTGCATGAGGGTTTTATCGATTATTCGTTGCTTTGGCTTTTGCCTTTTGTGGGGCACAGAATAAGTCTCATGAAAATGATTACAATTCAAACTCTTCAATAAAACCCAAAATTAATTTGTATTTTTCAAGATATTTGAATCCTTTATCAGTCAATGTAATAAAATTCTTTCCATTTTCGTCGGTAATCTCTTTGATAAAACCCTTTTCCAGTAATTCATTAAAGTATTCTGAAAAACTTTGTGATGATAGATTTGAATGTCTCAACAAAGGTGTAGGCTTTATAGAATTATGATGGTTTCTAATAATATTCAGAATATCGAATATCATCTCCATGCGGTCTCTTCTGCGCTTTATTATGTCCATTTGGATACCTTTAAGCAGATTATTCCGATCACTGCGATCGATATTAACTGAAATGCAGTTTGTATTTCAAAAGGAATAAATCTTCGTGGACCTAAGGCGAGTTGATTGAC
>JBAQYK010000024.1:0-2578 GCA_049299995.1 Candidatus Methanoperedens sp. | reverse complement strand
GGCCAGAATTCCGCAGAATAGACTTCCTGCGGGCAGTACGCACATACCAGACGCGAGAGCATGAGAGGCAAAAAAATACGGTAATGAGAATCGTCAAGCTGTTAAGCTATTACGGGATGGTAGAAGTTGAAGACGTTATCCGCGTCTCAAGACGGTTTATTGCACTTCCCAAGGACGAAGTTGTAAAGATAGTTCACGAACTTGCGCACCGCAATGTTGTGATGTATAATATGATAAAGTGGTAACTTTTTTATTTCCCGAATCTTCGCTGCCGCTTCTGGAAATCCCTTATAACCCTCAGGAAATCAACCTTCCTGAAATCCAGCCAGTTAACATCCGTAAAATACAGTTCTGAATAAACAGACTGCCAGATGAGGAAATCAGTCAATCTCTTGCCCCCGGCGCGTATTACAATGTCGGGTTCGGATTTGAACAATAAATGGGATTCGATTATTTCTTCATTAATATCCTCAGGGTTCAGGTTCCCGCTTTCTACCTGCATCATTATTTCCCTGATGGCTCGGGTCAATTCATATTTTCCGCTGTATCCCAGTGAGATATCAACATTCATACCTTCTGCCCCATGTTTTTTCATTTCCTTGTCCCCTCTTGAGATTATATTGACATTGGGAGTTATATCATAAAGTACTGATGGGATTTCCGTGGATAATTTACCACATATTTTCTCACTTAACTCAGCATCCACTTCGATCAGGCTAATGTATATTGTCACTGTATTAACCATGATTTCTTTGCACCATTCGGCAAAAGAACTCAGCTTGCTATAATTGTTGTCTGCAAGCAAATCGCTTTCCGCAAGAGCCAGAACGATATGTTCAGGGACAGCCTGTTTTTTTATTGCATTTTTAATTTTCCATTCGTAGATTCTTGAAATTAATCCCATTGTTCTTTTATTGGGGCATAAGGATAAAGTATTTGCCTGTAAATACCATCTCGGTAAACTATGACGTCATTACAGCGCTATAAAAAACAGGGCATCTATATTTTTATCGGATTATTAGCGCTGCTCTTTCCGTACTTTGATATATCATATTTTGTGATTGTGTTCCTCGGTTGCGCCTTATTTTTTTCAGTTGTTTCCCCTGAATCCCCCATATTCAATACCCTTGCCCGGGAATGCGATATAAAGGCACGGAAACTTACTGGTTTGAGTCAACTCTTTTTTACCATGACTTTCCTTCTGGTGTTAGGTTTGGTTTTGGGAGACAATAAATTCCCCCTGTTCATAATCGGGGCAGCCTTTGCCATTACAACATTTGGCGATGGCGTCGCTGATGTCATAAATATTCACGAAAAAACAAAGCTGCAAGACAACCATCATAACGACTTCAAATTTTATTCCCCAAAATCCAGTATTGTTTTTTTGATTTCAGGCAGTGTTTTTGCAGTCCTTGCCGGGGGATGGATATCAGGCTTTACTTTACAGGTTCCGTACGGCATGATAATTTTCCTTGCAGTAATAGGGGCTATTACAGGAGCGCTTCTTGAAACCATGACCGAGACCGAGGATAATATCATCATCCCTTTCGGGTCTGCGATGGTAATGTGGCTTTTCTACACTTTTAGCTATAACGTGGATACCGTCTATCTTATGGAGATACTTGTTTTTTCTTTTGTACTGGGATATCTTGCGTACAGGGCACGAATTGCAGATATATCAGCAATGCTCAGCGCAACGTTGCTTGGGGTCGTGATAATCGTATCCAGTGGACTATCCTGGTTTTTTATACTGCTTGCATTCTTTCTTCTTGGTGGTTTATTCACCCGTTACAAATACAATTATAAGTTGGCTCTGGGGATAGCAGAAGGAAAAGGGGGGGTTCGCGGGTATAAGAACGTTTTCAGCAATTCGTTAGCAGCTCTTTCACTTGCAATAACTTATGGAATATACCCCTCCCACGGGCTTGTAATTTTGGCTGCATACCTGGGCTCAGTCGCCACTGCCACAGGCGATACACTGGCAAGTGAGATAGGGGAAACCTGTAAAGGAGAGCCGCGAATGATTACAACTCTTAAGAAGGTCAGGGCGGGCGCAGATGGCGCAGTATCGTTTCTTGGAGAGGGGGCTGCATTTTTCGGGTCTTTGGTGATTGCTCTCCTGGCATTCGTGTTAATAAAAAATGATTTCGGTCTTATAGTTGCTGTTACAGCAGGAGGATTTATCGGCACAAACATCGATAGTGTACTCGGCGCCACGCTCCAGCAGAAAGGGTATCTCTCAAATAACGGGGTCAACCTTTTCGCGACTATTTCAGGGGCGATTATATCCGGGATGCTTTATTATTCAATGGGCTCGTAGTATAGTCCGGATAGCACACGGGCCTCCGGAGCCTGTGACCCGGGTTCGAATCCCGGCGAGCCCGTATAAACTCTGGGATAAATATGATTGAATATATAATAAAAAACCGAACGTCTATTTTCTATTTTTTGGTTGTCTTCGTTATTATAGTTTCAAGTGTTTCTGTCATCTGGCTGCCTCCGGAATATACCGATGCGACGATTACGCCGGACTCGCTTCCAATAGTTGCCTACTTCCCATTATTTGCTTACCTAATAC
>JBAQYK010000023.1:0-3392 GCA_049299995.1 Candidatus Methanoperedens sp. | reverse complement strand
GGGGAATAAAAATTGTGGCTATGATGGTCAATACCTTCATGATTTCATTCATTCTATAGCTGATGCTGGAAAGATAAACATCTAGCATACTTGAAAGTATATCCCTGAATGTCTCTACTGTTTCAATTATCTGGATTGTGTGGTCATAGACATCCTTAAGATACATGCGCGTGGATTCCTGAATCAGCGATGATTCTGACCTTTCCAGTACGCTGATGACTTCTCTTAAGGGCCATACGGATTTTCGCAAGGATATCATCCTGCTTTTCAGGTTATGAATATCCCTTAATGTTTCAGGGGTGGGGCTGGCTATCATCGTTTCTTCAATGTCTTCTATTTTTTCTCCAAATTTCTCAAGTATTATGAAATAGCTGTCAACAACTGCATCCATTAAACTATACGCGAGATAATCCGCTCCCATCTTCCTGATGCGGCTTTTACCAGTCCTGATTCGTTCTCTTATGGGATTAAAAATGTCCCCTTCCCTTTCCTGGAATGATATGACAAAATTATTGCCGAAGATTACACTAACCTGGTCCGTGTTTATCTCATTTGTTTTTTCTTCATAATAAAGCATTTTCAGGACAAAATAAATAGAGTCCTCAAAATCCTCTATTTTGGGGCGCTGCTCTGTGTTCAGGATGTCTTCAAGGAGAAGGGGGTGGAATCCGAATTCCTTCCCGATTTTCTCTATTATATCAACCTGGTGAAGACCGTCGATATTTATCCATGTTATTGTTGGCTTATCTTTAAACGGAAAACATTCCTCGATATTTTTTGCCTCTTTTTCCTCAAAATGCTCTTCATCATAGTCAAGGATTGTAATTATCGCTTTTTCTGTCTTCTTCTCACCGATATGAATTAATTCCCCTGGCGGAAGACCGGTTTTAGTTGACCTTTTCTTAATGAGTTTTTCCATTGTATTTTACCCCGCGCCCGCATTGCAGTGTAATGTCAATTATCCGCATACCGTTCCCGTTCTTTTTGGATAAGCCTGCCATAATATTCTGCGGCGTCTCCCACATTCATAACCTGGCTCTTTCGAAAATCCCCTTTTATTTTTACGAGCCACTCGTTGTACGGGTCGCTGTTGATGATGTTGGGGTCGTCCCAGAGCTTCTCATTGACTTCTGTGACTGTCGCATCAAATGGAAGAGTTATCTGCGATACTGCTTTTATGGTCTCGTACGCCACCAATAGCTCCTTTTTTTTGATGGACTCGCCGATTTCAGGCAGGTCTATGTGCACTATCCCTTTGGACATGGACTGCCCGAGTTCCGTTATCCCCACGATGACGTGCCCGTTCTCTGGCTTTAACCATACGTGGTTTTTCATGTAATACCTGTCTTCGGGGAATTCAAATTCATAAGCCTTCATGATGCTTACAATTTGAAGATAGGTATAAAATACTTTTGCAACACACGGGCATATCTTAGGAGCGATATGAAATGATGCCAAAGGCTGTGATTTTTGATATGGACGGCGTGCTTGTGGATTCCATGCCCTATCATGCGGATGCGTGGATAGCAGTTTTTGGCGAACTGGGTATTCATATCAACCGGGAAGATATCTATGATATAGAAGGGTCAAACCATGAAGGGGTAATCAGGCTGGTATTTGAGAAGGCTGGCAGGATGCCGAAAGCTGTGGATTTTGATGAGCTTGCACGGAAAAAAAGAGAGATTCTCCAGAAGATGAATAAAGTTGGCGTGTTTGAGGGGATACCTGAGACCCTTGGTTTCCTGAAGAATAAATGCCTTCTCGGGGTTGTTTCTGGTTCGGACAGGGAGGTTGTTATGGAACTGCTTGGGCGGTTTTTCCCGGATACTTTTGATGCTGTGGTTACGGGAAATGATGTCAGGGAGGGGAAGCCATCGCCAGAGCCTTACCTGAAAGTTATCGGAATGCTCAACGTGAGAAAAGATGAATGTATTGTTATCGAGAACGCGCCTCTGGGTGTTGAATCTGCAAAGAGGGCGGGGTTGTTCTGCATTGCAATTCCCACATACGTTCGGGCGCACAGGTTGAAGGATGCGGATGTGGTGCTTACGAATCATGCTGCGCTGAGGGAGTACATAGCGGGATTGGAGTTATCAGACTGAGTGGTATTATTTATTAACCGCCACAGCCATTTAGTATTTGAGGAAAGAAAATTATGGAATCCGTTTATTTCTATGAAGACAAAGTAAACAAAGACGTAACAAAAGTACTGGATGATGATTTCTTCAAGCGCATAGGCTATACTGTTCGTGAATGCGTTCTCCTCGGCTCTGAGCGCAAGGGCTATTTCCTTTATATCAAAGCCAATTCCGAGGACATCGACCGCGCTGAGGAGAAATTCGAGGGCTGCGGTCTTCAAAAACTCATGGGCGAGGAGATGAAAATAGTAACGGCTGCTTTTGTCGCTGAAGCTGAGAATGCAGCGAGCGGAATGGGAATGATATTTGGTTGAGGGGGCTGTTCAGGTTCAGGCGTCGTTGTTTTGGCGAAAAGATTGCTGCTCGCTTTGCGTTCTTCGCGTTCTTTGCGGTGAGCGTACCCAATGGCTGCCTCGTTTTCCTATCTGCGCCGCAACAAAATATGGGGCATGTTTTTTGAAATATATGAAAATAACAAATCAATCATTATTGTCGGATTTAAACACAAGGATGAAATGACTTAGACTTAGAGAGCTTATTCTTTCATCAGCTCACGAAGCTTTTTAAATCTGCCGGACTTATAATCTTCCCTGCTCTCTTTAATATGTTCTATAAGTTCGGAATCTGAAAGGACTTCTATTGTAGATTTCATGGATTCGTATTCATCGCTGGAAATAGTTACCCATTGTGCTTTATGTAGTCCAGAAGCTTCAATAACGCTACTCATTATGGTATTATTTCAAGACATCATATTTAAACATTGTTTTCAGGCAAAAACATAACAAGCATTCTCGCATCCACTCTACGCTTTTTTTGCCCCTCTGCGCCGCCTGAATGACTTTGCGCCGCTGAGTTCGTACGAGTTCGTTTTGAGTTCGTTGTTTTTAAAAAAAGATTGCTGCTTCGCTTTGCGTTCTTCGCGTTCTTTGCGGTGAGCGCACCCAACGGTTGCCTCGTTTTCCTATCGGCGCCACAACTGTTAAAATAAATTAAGCAATTAACCCGAATAATCATTTCATGGCAAATATTCCAAATCCAACCACAAACTATAATATGCGCCAAAAATAGAGGTAGGAATATGGTTAAAATCAGACTCAAAGGTTCGCCAAAGACCAGAATAGTTAAAACAAACGTAGCCTATGGATTCAGAACCACAATCCCAAAAGAAATCCGCAGAGCTTACGCAGTGAAACAGGGGATGCAGGTCGTATGGTACGATAGAAATGGGGAAATACGGGTGCATTTCAGAAGACC
>JBAQYK010000022.1:0-2322 GCA_049299995.1 Candidatus Methanoperedens sp. | reverse complement strand
TCAACCACCAGTTTTCCATCGGCGAATCCGACATAAGAGTCTACGTGGCGCTTGAGCCATCCTCTATTCCGCCTCAAGTTCTGATACACTCTGAAGTTTAAATCAGCCATTTGACACCTCCCTCAATTCTAAAGATGATAGTATTCTATAGCCTTATAGAAACTCTTGGGGAATGATCGGGTGAAATAATTCTTGCAAAAAGGCAAATAGTAATCTATTTTCTATCTATCTCGGATAACTTAGCCTCTAGCTCGGGACGATTTTCTTCAATCCAGATTCGTTCCAGGCAAGTGTCTCCCCTCCTTTCAGCGATCCGAGACCAGAGTGGTAATCGGGCTGAGGGCAGTAGCATAGATTTGGGGGAGATGCAAACCGCCTGTTTAACGTACTTGTAACTGCGATCTTTATTATATTTTGGGAAGAAAACGCTATATTTCAAGCCACTAGCATTATAGCAGTTGGATGACGTATTGTAAATAGCTGTTCAGATTTCTCAGCAATTATAACTTTATATTGATATCAAGAGATGCTTATGTGTCCAGAAACCCAGAATATCGATCAAATATTCGAATTTAGAAATACCTTAATGCAACTAAAAACAATAGAAGAGGTTATATCCAATGCCTTAGATTTTGCATTTAAAAAAATACAAGCTCAGACGGTATCGCTTTTTCTTTTTTCTAAGGATGGGATATTGGAAAGAGTTGGTATTGTAGGGAAAGACAAGGATGGATTACCAATTGATGATAACTGGTTTTCTGACGAGAGGCATGAAGCGGGGGTCAGTTTTACGGGCAAGGTTGTAGATTTCGAATCTTGCTCCAAATACGGGATACCTAAGCTATCGAACGATTTGAATAAGGATGAAATACATGTTGAGAGTGGTATCGCATACTTGAACAAGCTTGGAATATTGCAGAATGCTGTAGCCGTTCCACTTAGTGGCAGCCATCGAACATATGGGGTTTTTGAGTTAATAAACAAAATGGGAAAGGATGGACAAGTTGTAAGTTTCAATCCAGAGAATTTACTATGGGTTTCAATAGTAGCCATAAGTACCGCCACTGCAATATCCAATTTGAAACGAAGGTATGAATTTGAAATGCTTGCCGATTTTAGCCGCATGTTGCTTGAATCGTTTAGCAGCAACTACGTTGTCAGTAATACGTATGCATCAATAGCCAAGAGTCTTGTTAATCGTTTCACGCCATACAAAGCCACAATAATTAGGGTTGCTACACAAAACGGTCTTGAACTTGTAGCAAGAGATGGTTGTGGGATTCATTGGGACAATAGAGACGATAGTATTATTTATAAAGGAGACAGGCTGGCATGGCAGGTATACTTTAGTGGTGAACCTGTCATTATAAACCGCATTCAAGAAAGAGAAAAAGACTTCAAAAATATATCCTGGATTTATGATAATAATTTAAAAGGATACGCATGTTTCCCGTTGAAAGTAGATAATACTGTACTTGGCACTATATCCTTGTATACTGGATTCATTTTTAAATTGAGTGGAGACAACTCCACTTTCGTAAATAATTTGGTCTATCTACTCGCCACCTTCATCCAATGCAACCATTTACTTGAGGAATTGCAGGAAGCACGTGAGGAGCGCGATACAGAAACAGAGAAGATTATTAGTGAAGCTAGATCCGTTGGATTTGATCGGTCAATACAAGAAATCTATCATCAACACAAACATGAACTACAAGAACTACAGGGCGTTCTAAAAGAGGCAGCATCCGGTGGATATCGTAAAATGGAACGGATTCTCAGGGAACAAATTGAAGTCATAAATAACAGAATTAACAATATTTATAAAGGGTTAATTAAAATTGAACACGTATCGGTGAATATTAATACATTAATTAAAGATGTTACTAGGTATTTTTCACTGGAAACTGAGAAAAAAGGAATTAGATTTAACATAAATTGTCAAGCGCAGATTCCAGATATATATGCCAATAGGGCAGACATGAGAGATATTATTTACAATCTGGTTTCTAATGCCATTAAAGCGATAGCACATTCAGGAAAAGGGAAGGGATTAGGTCAAATAGACATTACAACCAGCATAGTTGAAGTTAAAGATATTGAATTCATACAGGTTGCGATTGGAGATAACGGTGCTGGAATAAAACGTGAAGAGTGGGACAAAGTCTACGACAGAGGTTTTTCTACATATCCAGGAGGCACCGGAGTAGGTCTATTTGTCGCTAAGAACACTGTAAAAGATTACGGCGGGCAGATATCGTTGGATTCCACTATCGGTAAGGGCACGGTATTTTATGTTAGGATTCCATGGAAACGTCATGC
>JBAQYK010000021.1:0-13199 GCA_049299995.1 Candidatus Methanoperedens sp. | reverse complement strand
CACCCATTGTATTTCTGGGCGAAGCATTGTGCTCCGGGAATGGTACCATACCCGTGCAGATACCCAGAATCAAAGAGGGATCCATCTCAAGATGGGTGTGTTTGGGGGATAAATTTCTTTCATCGATTGCTATGAATGCATTTTCTTCTTCTTCTGCATCCAGGTATTCAATCAAACCCGTGTCCACAAGATTATCAAAATTAATCTGTCCGGTCTTTAAACGTTCGATGTGTTCCTGTGTTACAAGAGGTCTGCCATTTTCTACAATTATAGCAGGTCGTCTTGTCCGTCCCTGATCCGAATTGATAATTATTTCATTCGTATCTTCATATAATATGATATTCACCTGTTTCTTGATTTCACCCATTCTTCGTTTTTTTCTTAACTCTGAAACAAGTTCTTTAGGTTTATCATGGGTGCCTATAAGTTCACCATTCACGAAAACTCTTGCTTTATTCAAAGGAATCAACCTCCTCTTCAGGCTCGACTTTTGTTGCTTCAGCTTCTTCAAGCGCCTCCAATTCCGTAGCATACGTAGTGGGCACTTCTTCCATTCCTACAAGTTGCGGGATAATCGGGGCTACCCCGATTTCGTAAAGCAGGTTCTTAAGTTTTGTTTCCTCTCCCGCGCTTGTCGAAATTTCAACAAGTTGCGCAAAGTTTTTCACAAGCCCGCAGTTAGGTCCCTCAGGGGTTTCCGAAGGACAGATTCTACCCCACTGGGTGGGATGCAAATCCCTCGCTTCGAAATGTGGCTGCGCTCTAGATAATGGTGAAATTACCCTGCGCAGATGCGAGAGGGATGCGATATAATCGGTTCTGTCAAGGAGCTGCGATACGCCCGTCCTGCCGCCTACCCAGTTGCCTGTAGCCAGTGCGTGAACGAGTCGTTCTGTTAGCACATCTGCCCGCACAATAGTGGTGACGTTTAAGTCCCTGTTTCTCATGCTGGCTCTCTCAAGCTGGTATTTGATATCCCGCGTAAGCCTGTTGAACGAAACCCTGAACAGGTCTTCTATAAGTTCACCTGAGAGTTTCAACCTCTTATTTGCATAATGGTCTTTATCATCGTTGCTTCTTTTGCCCAGTGCCAGTTCAAAACACGCCTGAGCCATCCTGCCCAGGAACTGTGCTTTCAGCAGCCTGTGCGCTTCATCATTTCCAAGGTGCGGTAACAGGTAGCGGTCAATCACGTAATTTGCCCGTTTTACCTGGTATTCCTTTGACTGACCCGACGCCACCCGCAGCCCTATCTTTTCCATTGCTTCTTCTTTATTGCTTGCTTCTGCTTCTTCGAGGTTTTCAAGCATGAATTTTATAATCTCGGGATCTTCAGATACTGAATTCACAATTTCCTGGTCGGTTTCAATGCCCAGGGCTCTCATGAGGGTTACAAAATTTATCCTGCCTGATATGGAAGGGAATGAAACTTCAAGAATGGACTTCCGGCTGCGCTCTACAACCACAAGGGCACGATAGCCGCGCCGCTGGGAGAATACTTTAGCCACCTCGATATTTTCACCATAACGTTCTTCCAATTCCACAAGGATTTTATTGGGAGCAAGGTCTTCAAGGGTGGTAATCACACGCTCTGTACCGTTTACTATGAAAAAACCTCCCGGGTCTTGCGGGTCTTCTCCCAGTTCAATCATTTCTTTATGTGTCAATCCAATAAGGTTGCATCCTTTTGACCATATCATTATGGGCAAAAGCCCGATTTCTGCTTCCTTATCCTCTGTTTCGCCTTCAGGACTGACAATGGACATGCTGAGTTTAAGCGGCGCAGCATAGGTTATGTTTCTTAGCCTTGCTTCGGTGGGATAGAGTTTATCCATTGCGCCGTCAGCTTCTTTCACGACCGGATTACCCACGCGGATTTTCTTGAGTTTTACATGCGTCCCTTCAATTTCAGTTTCAATAATCCTTTGCTCATCAATAACTTTCTGGAGACCGTGTTCCAGGAAATCATTGAAAGAATCTACATGATGGCGAACTATTTTATCACTTGTAAAATACGCTTTTGATAGCACTCTTCTGTCTAACATATTTACCTCAATTTCCGACTATGCGATAACCAGGCGATAGAAAAAGGACTTACCTGCTATCGGGCTATCCCGGTTAACCCGAACAACATCACCCACTTTGGCTTTGACCTCCACAGCAACAGGGTCTGAAATCCGGATTTTTGGCAATTGTTCCTTTTCTACATTATATTCAGATACTATTTTTTTAATATCATCTTCATTTAATATTTCGTGGTGTGGTACCATTTTATGTTTTAAGGGTTTAAACTCCCTTCCAGTATGCTCTTTCTCTTTAACTTTCACACAATTACCTCCCGGGAATGCAGACGGGCTCGGAGGGATTTGAACCCTCGACCATCGGGTATCTTTTCATTCCGATTGAAGTTCGGGTTGAATAAAAGCCCGGTGCTCTGCCTGACTGAGCTACGAGCCCAAACAGATTATCCACTAATATTAAACTCGTGCTACTAATCACGGATAAAAAATACTCCTGAATGAATGGCAATTCTGTTAAAACCTCGTGGACGTGCGCCCCTTCAACTACCTTATTAGTCTTAAATCTTTCTCTGTTTTCTAAATCAAATTTTCGTGGAAATCACAATAACCTTTACATATCAATAAGCGCAGAATAGGAGACCATGACAACTCTTGACCCATGGGGCGCAGTCAAAATAGATAATTATTCAAAGCTATTTGACGAGTTCGGTATATCAAAGTTCGATGAACTCCTTGATAGGATACCTAACCCGCACAGGTATATGCGCAGGCATGTTATTTTCGGGCACAGGAGTTACGATTCAGTCCTTGAAGCCATGTTATCGAAAAAACCTTTTGCAGCAATGAGCGGTTTTATGCCTTCAGGCAGGGCGCATCTCGGGCATAAGATGGTGATGGAAGAGATTATCTGGCACCAGCAGCAGGGCGGGGATGCGTTTCTGGCTATCGCTGATATGGAGGCGCATGCCGTCAGGGGCAAAAGCTGGAAGGAATGCAGGGAACTTGGTATAAATGAATATATTTTAAGCGCAATAGCTCTCGGTTTTGAGCCTGGTGAACACGGTCATATATATTTCCAGTCTAAATCTTCCCAGGTGAAAGACCTTTCCTTTGAGCTTGGTATCAAGGCTAATTTTTCGGAGATGTCTGCTATATACGGTTTCAACGGCGAAACGAACATCGCGCACATGGTAAGCGCATTAACGCAGAGCTCGGACATACTGCATCCCCAGTTAGAAGAGTTCGGGGGACCGAAACCCGTTGTTATTCCAGTGGGCGCAGACCAGGACCCGCATATCAGGCTGACGCGGGGGCTTGCTTATAAGGTAAATATGTTCGTCGTGGAGGAACGAAAGGGCGCCGAAAAAGAATATATAAGCGTTCGCGGGAAAGCCGCTCCGAAGGAAGCACTTGCGGAGATTGCAAAGCGCACAGGCGGCAAACTCTACGAAGAGCATGTGGATGTTTTCGCTAAAAGTTTCCATGATGTTGAATCAATTGTCAGGCAGGTGGAATTGAAATACGGAGGTTATGCCTTCATGCCTCCCGCCTCCACATACCACAAGTTCATGACAGGCTTGCAGGGCGGCAAGATGTCAAGCAGCATCCCCGATAGCTACATAGCACTTACGGAAAAACCTGAAGAGGGGGCAAAGAAGGTTATGCGCGCAAAGACTGGCGGCAGGGTGACGCTTGAGGAGCAAAAGAAACTGGGGGGCGAGCCCGATAAATGCAGCGTCTATGAGTTATTGCTTTTCCATCTCGTTGAGAATGATAATGAGCTTCTGGAAGTTTATACGGACTGCGTGGGAGGCACGCGCGTATGCGGCAACTGCAAGAAACATGCGGCAGAACTCATGCGTGTATTCCTGAAGGAGCATCAGGAGAAAATGGAAACTGCGAAAGAAAAGCTGCCCGAGTTTGGGTTATAATACATTCAATCAATCCTAACTCCACATCTGCCCGCCGAGAATCGATTCAGTCTTGTCGTTGGTGCTCCGGTTAATTCTTTTGATTCGAACCAGATATTCATTCCCCATCATTTGCGGCTCTTCAAAAACAGCATCCACACCCACCAATCTCAGGTATTCTTCAAACTCCTTCACAGTATCCAGGCTCTTCACCCGAATCTGCACGTTCTCGGAAATACGTTCCCCCGCTTTTTTCTTTTTAATTGTCCTGACCATAGGCAGAAGAATGCTTTCCCCAAGCTGCTGACACCTTTTTTTTATTTGTGTCTCATCTTCCTCCCATTCCACAGACTGGAAAGCTTCCCGGCACACCCTTCCAAAGAAAAAGTCACGCCCGAAATCGTTGTAGAATTCAAAAGCATATCTTAAGTCAGCGCAGTTGCTCAGGGAACTTGTATATTTCACAGGAGGCAGTATCATTTGCGGGTCTTTTATTACCACACCTTCACGCAATGTATCGCCGAAATCCTTTATGATACCTGTTATCGCAATATGCGCTTTATCAACCTCGAATTCCCCAAAAAGCCTGACTGATTTTATACCGTACTCTTCCAAAAGAGCACGCCGCGCCATTACAGGTATGGGCTTCCCTGTTAGTTTCTCTCTAACGTCGAAGACAAAAAATTCCAGGGATTCAATACCGTAAAACGATTTAGGCACATAAGGGCTGTCCGGACCCACCATCTCCCCGCACAGCACAAGGTCGGGATGGTCAAGAAAAAATTGCCGGTTGATGAGATCATTGGCTTTCTCGGTGGTATATGGACAAATAAAACCGCCGCGCGTAAGTGCAACAAGCGTATCGCCGATTAATGCAACCCTGACATTGTAGCCATTCATCTTCTCTTCCACAGCCACTTTACTTAACGAAGAGAAATGCCGGAAAAGAGCAGGATTAAGCATCAAGGTACGGGATATTTTCGGGAAGCCGCGTACTATATCAAACGGCTTTATGAATAGAGATGTGCCGCCTTCGACTGAAGAAACAGGCTTATCAAACCTGAATAGTTCTAACTTTCCGCGTACATACTGTATAGTCTTTCTTTTCAGGGCGCCTGTAATCCTGTGTTCAGGGATTTCCAGAATTCTGGATACCTTTTCAACATCCAGTTTATTAGTTAGCTCTGAGACATCCTGTCTCATTCTTTCTCCTGTTCGACCCAAGTCACGCCTCGGGAGGGCGTGTCCACGTAAACCGATACCCCGGTTTACGTGATGTTCAGGTATGCGAAGCATACCTGTCGTTTGATAAACCTTTCTTAAAGGTTTACGGATGTCCACGGATTTTTATCTGTGCCAATCCGTACCATCCGCGTGAATCCGTGTTCTACGCCAACTGTTCGCATTGTTCAGGCTTTTTCAAGATATTCCTTTATATCTTCACAAACCAAACATGTTATAGAAAGTAAATTATGAGCGACAAAAACCAAACATCTTCAAAACACCAGAAATTAAGCGGAGAAAAGAAGAAACAGAAAAGTGGATGGATTTCAAGAAGTTCCGGTTCTGGAAAGAAAGAACGAAAAGATACAACGATTGTATATACAAGAAGACCAAACGAAACATATGAGGAATATTTGGCTTCACTGGAAACCCCAGAAGAATAATCTTTTTTAATTTTATCAAATAAAACATGAATCAAAGACGTTTTCAGGATATAATTTGTCTTCAGCTACTTGCTTTCAATTAATTGTGTTGCACATTGACCTAATTACCACCACGAATTGAAAAGGTCACAGTTTTCCCCACCCGCCTATGAGATGCACATGCAGGTGGAATATCACCTGTCCCCCGCCTCTCTCCACGTTTATTACAAGCTTGTAGCCGCTGTCGCGTATGCCAAGAATTTCCGCTATTTCCTTTGCCCTGAGCATCATTCTTGAGATGATGGCTCCGTGGCGCTCTTGCAGCGCATTGACGCTTTCGATATGCTCGACAGGGACTATCATCACATGGACAGGCGCCGAGGGCTTGATGTTGTGGAATACCACCATGTCCTCATCTTTATAAACGAAATCCGCAGGCGCTTCGCCTTTGATGATTTTGCAGAAGATGCAATCGGTTGCCATATTTTCATCCCGCAAGCACTTTCTCAAGCATCTCAAACCTGCTCACTGCAAGCTCCTTGCTCGCAATGCGCCTGATTATAGCGCGTCCGGTATCGAAAACAATAATTTTCTCAACAGGAGAATTCGAAAGTATGAGCATCTCGTTATCCGGCGTCACCTGCACTCCCTCAAAGTGCTTTTTTAGCTCTTCAATGGCATGAGGCGTTATTTTTATCGCTCCGAGTTCAGCCTCTCCGCTGAACAAGTCCTCCTCTCCCTTTGTGAAACACGGGTCAATGGTGATTATTTTCATAAAACTGCACCTTTGACATGGAAACAAGTTAACAAATCTGCGTTCATCTGCGTTTATCTGCGGTTTGTATCCCAAGAATATGTTCAACCTTATCCATAATTTCTTTCGCTATCTCATGCTTTGTCCCAGAAACATGCTTCACCACATCGTCTATAAGATAAACCTCATTTGTATCCGTTCCCATGCCCCCCCTGGATACATCGTTCGCCACAACCATGCTGAGCGCCGACGATTCCATCGATTTGCGCGCACTCATTATTAGCTCGTCTTCCGTTACCCCCGTCTCAGCTTTAAAACCGATGATTTTCAGTCCCGGATATTTCAACCGCACTTCTTTGATGAGTTTAGGCGCAGGTTTCAATGTTAATGTCACACCCTTATCGGATTTTATCTTGGTTTTAGATGGTTTTACAGTGAAATCAGAAATTGCCGCTGCGCTGATGAGCAGGTCGTATCCTTTGCCCAGCTCTTCAAGCACGGTATCTGTCATCTCCTTCGCGCTCTCGACATTGAACTCGCAGAGCCCCTGGATTCCGATGCAGCCCCTGTGAACAAGCGTGACATCAGCGCCTCTCCTGAAAGCCAGAAGCGCAAGCTCGATTCCTGTCTTGCCAGAGGCACGGTTTGTCAAAATCCTGATGGGGTCAATAGCCTCAGCCGTTGCGCCTCCTGTTACAAGGATGCGCTTTCCTGCCAGCGTTTTACCTCCAAGCGCCTTCTCTACCAGAAGCACAATTTCATTATTATCAGCTATCTTCGCGGCGCCTTCTTCCATTATGGGATTTACGAACTCAACTCCAAGTTCTGTGAGTTTCCCAATATTTTCAATAACTATGGGGTGGTCATACATGGATTCGTGCATCGCGGGGACTATCATTATCGAAATGCCTGAACCAAACGCTGTTGTCGCAAAGGTGGTGACAGGATTATCGTCGATTCCGTGTGCAATCTTGCCAATCGTATTAGCGGTGCACGGCGCAATCAGCAAAAGATGCGCTTTACCCCCGATGCCGCAGAATTCAACATGCTCCACATCGCCTGTAATTTCCGTTACCACAGGATTACCTGTGGCGTAGCGCATCGATTCGGGATGAATGATTTTCTGCGCCGCCTGCGTCATGACCGCCTGCACGCCCGCGCCGTGCCTCCTGAGTTCCCGCGCCAGCTCGACGCACCGGACGGCTGCGATGCTGCCTGTGATTCCAAGGACGATGGTTTTGCCTTTGAGGGAGTTTGATGACTGGATTATTTGAGTGCTCATCACTTTCTTTTACAGTGTAAAAAGATAAGAATGTTTTGATTAAATCCGCAAGACCAAAATACTAAGCCGATAATTATAAATTAATGGTTTCAATCGGGGTAATAACGCGAGGAAAGTACGGTCACCGCCTCATAGAAAATATTAAAAAAAACTCAGACTTTAAAGTATCGGCAATAGAAATCCCCGAGTCCCTTCCCGATTTTATAGAGGCTCCATCCGATTTTTTGGCAAACCTGAATCTTGATAAAAGCATATTTTCAAACGACCTCATAATTGCCTACATCCTCCACCCCGACCTCACGCCTGAAATCGTGCGCCTTGCAGGAGATAACGGCGCACGCGCTGTAATTATCGCAGGCGGCGCGGCAAGGGCAGGCGGGTTATCCGAACTTCAAAAGATTTCTGAAAAATACAATATGCATGTTGAAATCCATGAAATCTGCTGCGATATAGAACAATGCGGTAATGAAGTCGTTGACGAATTCGCTTCATATTTCGGAAGACCAGAGCTTAAAATAACCACAAAATCCGGCCTGATAACAAAGGTTGAACTGCTCCGCGGCGCACCCTGCGGAAGCACATGGCACATGGCAAAGGGGCTTGTGGGGATGAGCATAAAAGATGCGCCGGGAAAAGCGGGGCTACTCGTGCAGCAGTACCCGTGCAGAGCCGTTAGGGGTATCAAAGGCGGAATACATAAAGCTGGGGAGTTACATAAAAAAGCTGTTGAGAATGCATTAGCAGTGGAGGAATAGATGAAAGAATCAGTATATGAACGCTCGCTTGAGTTTCATGAGCGTGCTCGCGGGAAAATTGCAGTGAAAAGCAAAGTCAGTATAAAAACAAAAGAAGAACTGAGCCTTGCTTATACACCCGGCGTTGCAGAACCCTGCAGGCGAATTCACAAAAAGAAGGATGAAGTTTATAGATACACCGGAAAATCGAATTTCGTGGCTGTGGTGAGCGACGGCACATCCGTGCTCGGGCTGGGCGACCTGGGCGCCCATGCTGCGATGCCTGTTATGGAAGGGAAAGCCATGCTTTTCAAGGTCTTCGCTGGCGTGGATGCGTTTCCCATCTGTCTTGATACAAAGGATACCGATGAGATAATCAATGCCGTAAAGAACATAGCGCCTGTTTTCGGAGGCATCAATCTTGAGGACATAAGCGCGCCGCGTTGTTTTGAAATAGAGACACGCTTAAAGAAATTGCTCGACATTCCGGTGTTTCACGACGACCAGCACGGCGCAGCGCTTGTAATGCTCGCAGCGCTGATTAATTCCTTAAAGATAGTAGGAAAAAAGTTTAGCGATGTAAAAGTGGTCATCAGCGGGGCAGGGGCGGCAGGTACCGCAAGCGCTTGGCTTTTGATAAACGAAGGAGTAAAGGATATTCTTGTATGCGATTCCGCAGGCATAATTTACAAAGGAAGAACCGGATTGAACCCTGCCAAAGAAGAACTTGCAAAAATTACCAATAAAAACCAGAAGTCAGGTTCTCTTGCCGATGCCATGAAAGGAGCCGATGTTTTTATCGGTTTATCAGTAGGCGGTATAGTTTCGGAGAATATGGTGCGCTCCATGGCTGAGGATGCGGTTGTTTTTCCTCTTGCAAACCCGATACCCGAGATTATGTATGAAAAGGCAAAGAAAGCGGGGGCGCGAATTGTCGGGACAGGGCGTTCTGACTGCCCGAACCAGATAAACAATGCTCTTGGCTTTCCGGGAGTATTCAGGGGCGCGCTGGATGTAAGGGCGCGGGACATCAACGAGAAGATGAAAATGGCTGCTGCAAACGCGCTGGCTTCGCTTGTTGAGCCAACCGGGGATATGATTATACCCAGCATTTTCGATTCAAGGGTTGCGCCGTCTGTTGCTTCTGCCGTGGCGAAGGCTGCTATGGATAGCGGCGTGGCAAGGCTGCGCGTTGACCCTCTGGAGGTTGCAGAACATACAAGAAAACTTGTAAAATCGCAATGATTACAATATTCTATTGTGGATATAAATAAAGCCATAAACGAAAAGCCGCTATTATCAGTAAAAAATCACGGGCAAAACCAAAAACTTATAGGCAATTGTCAAGATAAAGACAGGAAACTGCAGGAATAACGTATGAAAATTTCAGTAATTTGAATAAATGCAATACTAATAAATGAAGACTACCATGACAAAATCAGCCTTAATCACAGGAATAACAGGACAGGACGGTTCATATCTTGCAGAACTTTTACTTGCGAAAGGGTATGATGTATATGGTTTAATCAGGCGATTGAGCACGCCAAACATTTCCAGGATTGAACATATACTGGACAAAATTGAACTTGTTGAAGGGGATCTTACAGACCAATCATCGCTTGATAATGCCATGCGCACAGCCGAGCCGGATGAGGTTTATAACCTTGCAGCCCAGTCGTTCGTTGCTACATCATGGAACCAGCCTGTGCTTACCGGAGATGTCGGAGGGCTTGGTGTTGTCAGGATACTCGAGAGTGTCAGGCATCAATGCCATGATGCACATGTATACCAGGCGTCTTCGAGTGAGATGTTTGGTAAGATACAGGAGGTACCACAGAACGAAACCACGCGTTTTTACCCCCGAAGCCCGTACGGTTTTGCAAAAGTATACGGTTACTGGGCAGCTGTTAACTATCGCGAAAGCTACGGGATGCATGTATCGAATGGAATCCTTTTCAACCACGAATCACCACGCAGGGGCATTGAGTTTGTAACCAGGAAGATTACAGACGGCGTTGCACGCATCTATCACGGGTTAGCATCGGAACTGCGCCTTGGCAATCTTGATGCCAAACGCGATTGGGGGTTTGCGGGAGATTATGTGGAAGCCATGTGGCTGATGCTCCAGCAGGATAAACCGGACGATTATGTTATTGCGACAGGGGAAACACATTCAGTGCGTGAGTTTGTGGAGCTTGCCTTCTCCGAAGTAGGACTTGACTGGGAGAAATACGTAGTCGTGGATCCAAAGTTTGTGAGACCTGCCGAGGTTGAACTGCTGATTGGCGATGCATCCAAAGCAAGACGCATACTTGGATGGAAACCAAAAATCAAGTTCAAGGAACTCGTAAAAATGATGGTCAAGGCAGATGTTGAGCGGATTGCAAAAAAATAGGGGCTTAATATGTACCTGAAAGGTGCATCGGTACTGGTAACCGGGGCAACAGGATTTGTTGGTCCATACCTCGTGCAGGCACTTGCCAAAAAGAATGCAAAAATTAAGATACTGACCATGGATAAGGATGAAATTTTTCCGGGTCATGACATTCCTGAGCTTGAAATGGTAATAGGGGATATTACAAAACACAAAACGCTAAAGGGAATAACTGAAGGTATCGATTTCGTATTTCATCTTGCCGCAGTATCCAATGTTGATTATGCTATAAAAAATCCTGTTAAAACGTATGATGTGAATGTCCGGGGCACGCTGAACCTTCTTGAAGAGGTGCGGAAAAACCCGGTTCAAAAGTTTCTGTATATAAGTTCATCACATGTCTATGGAGTGCCGCAGTATATCCCCGTGGATGAGATGCACCCGATAGCGCCGCGCGAACCATATTCGGCAAGTAAAGCCGCAGCAGAGCATATTGTAAACGCTTACTCAAGCACGTTTAATGTTAATACTGCGATTGTGCGCCCTTTTAATATCTATGGCCCGGGACAACATGAGAGTTTCCTGATTCCTTCTATCGTTAAACAGGCGTCAGATAGTGAAATAATCGAAGTCGGCAATCTTGAACCGACCAGGGATTTTACTTATATTACTGATGTAGTGGCTGGTTTTTTGAAGATTGCAGAATACGGGTCAGGAGTGTATAATATCGGGTCAGGGATTGAGGTTAAGGTTGGTGATGTTGTCCGGAAGATAGTGGAGATTATCAATCCAGATATCGAGATCAGGTCTATTTACGATAGGCGGCGGTCAGGCGGTGTGGAGATACCGCGGTTGTGTGCGGATGTTTCGAGGTTGAAAGCCATTGGGTGGGAGCCAGAGGTCGGGCTGGAAAACGGACTGGAAAAATTGATTATGTCGAGGTCGTAAATTGAACATAGTCCAGGTATGCCCGAGATATTATCCTGATTCTGGCGGCGTTGAGAAAATTGTACAGGAAATAAGTGAACGCTTAGTGAAACGGGGGCATAAAGTGGAAGTGGTAACAACTGACCCGACCGGCATGCTGCCGGGGCATGAAACCATAAATAATGTGAAGATTGTCAGATTCAAGTCATTCGCCCCTGATGATGCATATTATTTTCCGCCAGGGATTTATTCATATCTAAAGGGGCTGGATTGTGATTTGATTCATGCCCATAACTACCATGCTTTTCCGGCATTAATTGCATGCATGGCAAGGAATAGCCAAAAATTAATTTTAAGCCCTTATTACCATGGCAAAGGGCATACTTTTTTCAGGAATTTATTGTTTAAATTATATAACCTTGTATTTGGAACATATTTTTTTAATAAAGCTGATATGATTGTTTCCCCTTCTGATTTTGAAGCTGAAATGTTATTAAGGGATTTTAAATTAGACCGGAGTAAGTTCCTGACTATAACCCCTGGTGTGGATGATGCTTTATTTAATTTATCCGGCTCAAAAAATCCAGATAAAAACCATTCAATATTATTTGTAGGGAGGATTGAAGAGTATAAAGGATTACAATATGTTATTGAAGCCATGGAATATATTTCTGGTATCGATGAACATGGTTTTGTTTTGAACGTGGTTGGTTCTGGTCCATATAAAGACAGGCTTCAAAAGATGGCAGAAAAAAGGAAAGTGAAAATCATCTGGCATGGGCAAACATCAAAAGAGCAGCTCTATCAGCAGTACAGGGAAGCAGATTTACTTGTTCTGCTTTCAGGTTTCGAGACATTTGGGATAGTAGTTGCCGAGGCACTGGCAAGCAAGGTGCCTGCCCTGGTTGTAAAGAACAGTGCGCTGGGAGAGTTCGTGGATGATAAAGTATGTTTCAGTGTTGAGGACCCGGCTGATAAAAAAGAACTTGGCGATAAGATTTTAGAAATATGTAACATGCAGATTGATTTTTCGGGTTTATCTGATAGGAAAGTGAGGTCGTGGGATAAAGTGGCGGATGAATATGAACAGGCGTATATGGACATCTGTGAGTAGTATACTTCTTTTTGAAAAATATATCAAATCCACTTTGGCCATACTATTCCCATTTTTTCCACAATGGAACGCAGTTCACCACATATCTTTCCGTCCAGTTTCAGCATTAAAATACCATATATAACCCCGCCAAAAATAACAGGTATCAGGGTAACCCATACATTGGACAGCGGCACAAGCAAACGGTATGTGCCTACCAGTAATCCCATTGCAGCCGATGCTTTTATGATATTCGATATACTGTCGTATTCCAGTTTTATCTTCATTGTTCTGGATAATACCCGTTGTGCCATCAATGCATTCAGCATCATGGTTGCAAGTGTTGCAATGGCTGCGCCTGTGATGCCTATTAATGGGATCAATGTTATGTCTAATAAAATGTTTAATATTGCTGCTAATGCTGTAATTTTGAAAGCTTCTTTGGGGTAATCTAACGC
>JBAQYK010000020.1:0-3865 GCA_049299995.1 Candidatus Methanoperedens sp. | reverse complement strand
TCCGGCTTTTCTTCTTTTTCAGGAATAGGTTCTTCAAATTTAAATTCGATTTTTTTTGATGGCGCACCTGTCTTTTCTTTTATTGCATCTGCTTTTTCCGGTTCCTTTTTAACAGGTTTTTTCTTTATGCTCCCTTTTTTCTCCGGCTTTTCTTCTTTTTCAGGAATAGGTTCTTCAAATTTAAATTCGATTTTCTCAGGAATTTCGATTTTTTCTGATGGCACACTTATTATTTCTTTTATTGCATCTGCTTTTTCCGGTTCCTTTTTAACAGGTTTTTTCTTTATGCTCTCCTTTTTCTCCGGCTTTTCTTCTTTTTCAGGAGTCGGTGCTTTTTCAGGTCGCACTCCTGTTTCCTTTACTATTGCCTCTTCAATAACTTCCTCAAGTATTTTTTTGGCTGCTTTTTTCTTTTTACTCTCTTTTTTTGCCGGCTTCTCTTCAACCTCAGGCAGTTCGTCTTCAAGAACAAGCGCAGTTTTTTCCTCCTGCCCGATTTTAACTTTACTAACCGCCTTCACAGGTTTTTCAGATGGCGCTATATCCTGTTTCTGTATTCCAAATATATCGGATTTGAAATCATCCGGAGTGATGTTAGTAACGTCTGCCACTTCAGGTAGTTGTTTTGATTCAGTGTCGCCTTTCTTGCCGGTTTTTCGCAAGCGCACAAACAATAAAATCGCAATTATTACGAATATAACATTTGCAATTGCCAGTATGGTTTCCATGGAGGTCAGTTCCATAATATCTCCTTAATTTTAGATATAATATTAATAGTATAATACTTAATGTTTTTGATTAACGCATCATATCAATACCCAATTATCTTTTCCCAATAGCAAAAGGTAAATATATTGTGTTATAATGTAAGCCAGTCTTGGCGCATTCGAGAGGAGAATCACGATGGATTTGATTAATGAAAAGGCTATAGAAGCCTATGTTAAAAATTTTAATATAAAACAGATGCTACTTGTTCCTGCAATACTGCTTTTAATATCGCTTTCCATTCTGGCTTATACAACCTATGCAACCGGTACCCCGGTAGAACTGGGGATGGAATTCAAAGGCGGCACCGCGATTGTTTTTGACAGTGATAAAACTCCCGACCAGCTAAAAGTTGAATTCCAGGCTTATCCATTGATCCAGGCACGAGAATACGGTGGCAGCGGGCGCAAGTTGATTCAATTCGGTCCGATGAAGGAATCCCAGACTAACGAAGTGACCAGGAAAATTAACTCCGAATATACCAATATCGAGATAAGGCAAATGGGAGAAGTTGTGAGCCAATCCCTGCAGGGACAGGCAGTAAAAGCAGTAATTTTCTCATTTATGGGGATGGCGCTCGTGGTATTCATAATTTTCAGGACATTTATCCCGTCCATCGCTGTTGTTATTTCAGCATTTGCCGACATTGCATTTGCGGCTGCGATGATGGATGTATTCGGCATTGTGCTTTCGCTTGGAACTGTAGCCGCGCTACTGATGCTCATCGGCTACTCCGTGGACACTGATATACTTTTAACCACGCGCCTGCTCAAGAGAAAAGGAGAGCTTGGCGATAAAATAAAGGACGCAATGAAAACAGGATTAACCATGACTACCACAACCCTTGCAGCCCTTGTCGCCTTATTCATTGTCTCGTCGGGTTCGTATCTTGTCTCGACATTCACGCGCATTGATATAATAAGGGATATTTCCGTCGTTCTCATCTTCGGTCTGATTGCCGACATAATCAACACATGGATGACAAACGTGGGAATACTGAAGTGGTACATAGAAAGAGGAACGACTGAGAAGCGAATTGAAAAACCAAAACGAAAGGGGCAGAGAGCATGAACGAAGAAGAACCGTTTTATAATAACCCGCGCTTCCTGCTGCTTGTATTTGTAATTATAGGCTCTATCATAGCCATAATGCCGTCATATTCAAACGGTGAATTCAGGACAAACCTGAAATACGGTCTTGATCTTGAAGGGGGTTCATGGCTGCAATTACAGCTTCAGGGGGCGATTGCGCAGGTCGATGCTGATGAGGGGAAAATAATCCAGGCAGAGTTAGGAAGACTGCTGAACGACCCTTCAATTAAAATCGACGAAATCACAGCAAGTTCGGTCACATTTACAACGTCAAAGGATACAAGCAAAAAGACGATAGATGCCTTTGGGTTTGGCACATCCTCGGTATCAAAAGCGCCGGAAGGCGGCACAAGGGTTTCACTACAAACAAGCAAAGAGTACGTAATCCAGAAATATCTTGAAAATAACCTGAAAGCTGAAGTTGTCCCGATTACGGGCAATTTACCCATGTTCGAAATAAGAAAGGCGATAACCCAAGAAGAATTGAATACGATCTTAAAACCAGTGGACGGGAAAGTCATCCCGCCTTTCCGCGCAGGCGTGACGGAAAAAACACGCGATGAAACAAAAAGGATACTGGAGGATAAACTCAACAAGCTCGGGATTAAAGAGATTCCAATCCGGACAGTCGGGGATAATTATATTCTCATTGATCTTGCAGGTGTGCCTTTGGATGAAGCACGAGAAATTGCTGCAAAACCCGGGAAATTCGAGATCAGGATACAGGTGAAAGGAAATGAGACCGAACATGTGCTCTATGGCAATGAAATAATAAGTGTTGGAGTACCGCAAAAAGAAAAAGGAGACGCATGGGGTGTATCATTTGTCCTGAGCGATGCCGGCGCGCAGGCGCTTCGCGACGCTGCTACACAGTACGGGGCGCTCACAAACCCGGACGCGCATTACCTGAGCATGTATCTTGATGAGAATATGGTATTCAGCGCTCCGCTGGCTCCTGAGCTTGCGAAGAACATCCAGAGCGTACCTGTGAGAAACCTCGTAGCAACGACAGGGCAGGGAGAAGAAGGACAGAATAAAGCCAGAGACCTCCAGATTCATCTAAGAGCGGGTGCTTTGCCTGTCAATGTGGAAGTGCTTGGTTCAGGACAGGTTTCCGCTGAACTTGGGTCGAAGTTCAAGGAACAGGTTTTGATAGCAGGAATAATAGCCCTGATAATGGTTGCAATCGTGGTTGCGTTTCGATATAAGCAGCCCAATATCGTTGTCCCGATGCTTGCCACTTCCTTTAGCGAAGTAATAATCATACTTGGATTCACAGCCGTTGTAGGATTCCAGCTTGACCTGGCAACCATCGCAGGCATAATAGCCGTTATAGGCACAGGCATAGACCATCTTATCATCATAACCGATGAAGTGCTTGCAGGCGGGGCAATGCCCCCGGACAGGGTATATAAGTCGCGGCTCACAAAAGCGTTCGCTATCATATTTTCAGCAGCAGCTACAGTGCTTGTGGCAATGTCGCCTCTGCTTGTGATGGGCTTTGGCGCACTCAAGGGCTTTGCCGTGATTACCATAGTCGGAGTGCTTATCGGAGTGTTCATAGCAAGACCTGCGTATGCAGTTGTTATCCAGGGCATGCTTGTAGAAGATACAGGCAAGAAGTATGTTGATGAGGAATAGCTGCTGAGCTTTGGAGCGGTAATCCAGAGTGAAGCAAAAAGAATGACATCGAACTCATGCCATGGTTCGTATTGGTAGAATAAGAAAGAGCGGTTTCTCGCTCTTTCTCAATTGATGTTATCCCTCATATGGCGTTGAATAATGAGCACGGATACTATCTGAACCCTCATTTGCTTGTTGAAGTTATAGTTGAACCATACCTGTGCGCCTGGCATGAAGAACGCGCCTCGTGTCCTTTTTCTGACGCCTGAGCTGTTCTATAAATAACAAGGATTTTGCGTGAACTTCAGGTAGATTCCATGTCGATTTTTCTACATAATAATCTATTCCTTCCGCATAGTTAGCCATCATTGAGCAGACTTCTTCAC
>JBAQYK010000019.1:0-1710 GCA_049299995.1 Candidatus Methanoperedens sp. | reverse complement strand
TGTGCGTCACAAGAGTCCACGGGCGGGATAATACATCATGGGGAAAAAGAGCAAGGTATAGGGAATAAGCCGGTATGATATACTGCAAAAAGAAAGATACGATAATTATCGCCAGTATCGTCAGCGAGTAATTGCTTTTTATTACTGATACGGCATTTGCCAATGAATTAGAAAGAGGCGTTCTGTGCTTCTTCACGATTAATTCGGGTTCATATTGATACAATTTTCCACTCTCACGGACACGTTCCTTGTACGATGCAAGCCCGGGACAATTATGGGATTCGGGCAGGCGGTGGTTATAACAATACGAGTAGCCGCAGAATTTACAAGTGAAGGGCAGGGGATCCCTGAAACCGCAGTAAGTGCATTCTCTGGACATTATATCAGCCTGATTACTTTCAATAATTATGTTCTTTTTGTATTACAAGTTAATAATTTGTTTGGAGAGTATCTGTTTTTCAAATTTACCCTGGAAGAATACATAAACCTCTATCTCCGTCCCCTTCTCATACCCTCTCATCCTGCGGTCATACATCTGCTGGCTGTGCCTGAGAGCATATTTCTTGAAGTGTTCTTTAATCAGGTTCAGGAACCTGAGTTTCTGCCCGAGGAAATCTGATTCATATTTTTTAACCTGCCTTAATATTTCCCTGCATGTTTCATCGTTTATGTCATTGTGGTACAGCCCATGCTGGTTCAAACCGCCAACCTGTCTCCACTCAACATTTCCTTCGTCATCAGGTTCCCTGTGAAGCATGTATGGATATATTTTACAAATATCAGGGCGCATCTCATAGTGTTCGCACCTGCCACCTGTATAGAATATGCAATCTCCGCCCTGTTTGTTCTTAAGGGCGTAACCCATCACATAAAACCTGCCAAGGTTATCGCAAAAATCAAAATAAGGCGCAGGTCGCAGGAAATCGCCGCCGAGAGCTTTTATTCTTGCAGCATCGTCATCCAGAAGAAATACATGGTCATTGAATTTGCCGGTGCAGCATTTACCGCAGCAATCGCATTCGAATCCCACTTCGCGGATTATCTCAATATACTCCTCATCCGGGAAGGATGCTACGCATCGTATCTCTTTTTCAATATCTTCGGTATTTATGCTATCTTGGGTCAAATTAATTCATAGGACTTAGGTGTTATAATCTATTTAATATGTGGTATAATGTGTGGTATTGTCTTTTTGCAGATGCTGCTTTTTTTCAATATTATCAAAAGAACACATAAAATAATGATGAAAAAAAGGATAAATTATATAAAGCATCAGGTCAAAAAGAAGTAAAAACGGGAAAAACGGGGTAAATTACTTAATAAGAGTTAGGAAAAACTATAATGGATTTAGCGAGGTAACTAAAAATGTTGTCCGCAGGCAAGAGCTTGTGCTCATTATTAAAAAATAAATATGTATTGGTTTTGGTAATTGCAATTTTTTTATTTATTACGACCGTTTCTGCTCAAGAAGATGTTTCCTGTTACCACTGCCATACAAAAGTTGTCGGTGAATTTAGGAATAATATCCATTACCAGAAAGGTTTTACTTGTGAAGATTGCCATGGGGGGAGCGCTCAACCCAATGCTACCGTGATTTCTTACACAGTGATGTCAGGGGACTTTACCGGCAGACCCTCACGAGCCAATATAACAAACGTATGCTCAAAATGCCATTCCCAGGAAGCAAAGGATTACAAGATGAGCATCCAC
>JBAQYK010000018.1:0-2151 GCA_049299995.1 Candidatus Methanoperedens sp. | reverse complement strand
AAGTAGTAGCATGCGATTTGAGCATCGCAGTTAATGCGTGTTATGAGAATCTCAGGGAGCTTTATCATAGTGCTGAGTTTAATGTTGTTCAGGCTTCTATCTACGAACTACCCTTTAAACTTGAAAGTTTTGATTATGTATTTTGTATAGGCGTCATACAGCATACCCCGGATCCATCTAAGAGTATCAAATGCATTTCGTCCATGGTTAAAAAAGAAGGTAAAATTGGACTATGGATATATGAACGAAATTGGAAATCCTATATCGGAACTTTAGGATTTAAATATCTCTTACGTCCCTTCACAAAGAGAATGGGGATGAGAAAAAATGATGCTTTTGCCTTAGCACTTACTGTTTTATTTTCCCCCCTTATATTATCTATGCGACATCTGGGTGTAATAGGTAAAGTAGTATTAAGATTAATGCCTGTTGCCTCCTCTTATTTAGTCTCACTACCACTGAATAATAGACAATTGCTTGAATGGGTTTATCTAGATACGCTGGATATGTATTCACCCGCTCATGACCACCCGATGAAATTTAATGAGGTAAAAAACATACTTGAAACTCTCAATTTTAAAATTAAAAGGACGCCACCCCCAGGTATTTCAATCTCAGCATTTAAAGGCGGTTAAATAAATGTGCGGTATAGTGGGAATTCTCAGTAATAAAACACCTGTTAATCCTGATACCCTAATTTGCATGAGGGACGCGCTTATCCACAGAGGGCCAGATGATTGTGGGTTGTGGATAAATAAAAATGGACTCGTTGGGTTAGGACACCGGAGATTATCGATAATAGACCTCTCGGGTGCAGGTAGGCAGCCGATGGAATCTTATGACAGAAGATTTGTCATAACTTTTAACGGCGAAATTTATAATTTCCAAGAAATCCGAGAAGAATTAAAAGGCAAGTACAGTTTCAAGAGCGGAACTGATACAGAGGTACTTCTATACAGCTATGCAGAATGGGGAAAAGAGTGCCTTCATAAATTGAGAGGAATTTTTGCTTTCGCAGTTTGGGATGAAGTGGAAAAAAAACTATTTGCTGCCCGGGATCGGGCTGGAGAGAAGCCCTTTTATTACTATTACAGAAACGATGAATTTGTTTTTGCATCGGAACCGAAGGCTATCACACTGTATGATTGCTTTGAGAAAAGAATTGATTACAGGTCGCTAATTGATTATCTGACTTTTGGCTTCATATGCGCCCCGAAGTCTATCTGGAAAGACTGTTACAAGCTGCCGGCGGGACATTATCTTGAGTACTTTCCAGAAAATGGAAAGCTTGAAATAAAATGTTACTGGGATATTGACCTGACGCCTGATTATTCAAAATCCGAATCTTTCTGGATAGAAGGAATCAAAGAACATCTAAGGGAATCGGTAAAACTAATGCTAATAAGCGATGTTCCCCTCGGTGCTTTTTTAAGCGGTGGCGTTGATTCGAGCGCTGTAGTTTCGGTTATGAAAGATTATAAGCCCGAGTTAAAAACATTCTCTATAGGCTTTAAGAACAGTGGAAAGTTCAACGAATTACCATACGCTATAAATGTGTCTAAGAAGGTAGGGACGGATCACAAAAATATTTATGTGACTGAAGATGATTTTCTTGAGCTTTTTGACGAAATGTGCTGGTTTTATGATGAACCTTTCGGTGATTATTCCTATATTCCCACTTACTGTGTATCAAGGCTGGCAAAAAAAGAGGTAACTGTCGCAATCTCAGGTGACGGAGGCGATGAGCTTTTTGGAGGTTATTCTAAATACTGGAAGCTGCAGAGAATAGAAAGAATCCGTAAATTTATGCCAAAAAATTTCATTCGGTTGATTGAAAGCCTGGTCGGCAGTTTGCTTAGCAGGCATAGTCGTATTAAAAAGGGCTTAAACATGCTCAAGCAACATCAAAATGGCATGATTCTGATTGCAAATAATGGAAATAGATCAGAAAATCTGAGAGCCATGATTTCAGATGAAGAGTTTATGGATACCTTGAACAACTATAACCCCTTTGATCCTCTCCTTGAAATTCTGAACAATGATAAAATCAAGAATCTTGATATTGTCACAAAGGCTCGATACCTTGATTTTAAGTGGTACCTGTGCGATGATATTCTCACTAAAGTTGATAGGGCAAGCATGGCAATATCC
>JBAQYK010000017.1:0-5644 GCA_049299995.1 Candidatus Methanoperedens sp. | reverse complement strand
ATCTTTGATGAACCCAATATCATCTGTCCTTTTTCGACGGGTTCATCAAATGGGTCAAAGCTCGGGAATTTCCTGACTATGTTCACAAGATTATCGGTGAGTATATTGGCAGCCGTCAGGAGCATGGATTCCTCGGCTTTCTGTTTGGACTCGCGGTCAAGGATTTGCTTTCCGCGCTTGGCTCTTGTTGCACGCCGGAAGGATTTGTCAAGGAGTTCTTCTGCTGTCGGGACTGTCGGGACTTTTTCAAATATCATTGGGCTTAAGATGCATCATAAAGATATATGGTTATGTAATAAATGTACATGAATTTGCTTTAATATTCATCCATCGGCATCTCTTTCCACTCCCTATCCACTGGCTTTGGATTTTTCCGAAGCGCAAGTATCATGGATTCTTCCTTTAGCCTGTGGTTCTTTGATCCATTCTCTTCCGCCCACTTATTAAGTCCCCCGCTCTTTAACATGGAACGCAATGCGAATTTGATACTGCCGCCATCCTCTTTACACCTGATATTCGAAGCGCCGTGAATTAACCTCACGTGCCTGAAACCGTGCTCATACGCTTCTTTTATTTTCTCGCGCGCTGCCTGGATGGCGGTCATGCGGGAATAACCATGCAGGTCAACATCAACGCACCTGTTGAATATATCAACTTCGAACCATGCCATAAAGGACTGATAATAGTCTATAACTTATTTAATCAATAAAACGATTTTTTTTGAGTTTTTCAAATACCTCTGTCCCTTTTTCCGTTGGAATATATTTCTTCCACGTATGTTTATCAGGAGTCAAACACCTGATCAATCCCCGTTCCTCAAGTTCACGCATTGCATAACTGATATTCTGCAAAGATCTATCAGTCGAATCTGCAATTTCAGATGCCTGTATCATCCTTTTTTCGTGCATCATTTTTAATACAACAAGTCTCCTGTCCACTCCCAGCACCCACATTGACAACTCATCAATATTGATTATTCCCAGAATAAGCAAATTTATAAGTTCTTTATTAGAGCCCGTAGAGCAGTGAATTTGAATAATATTTTCTTCTTCCGTGTTTTGCTCTTGTTGCCATGAACCATCTTCCAGTTCTGCACATGGATTAATGGTTTGGATTTCACTTTTTGAGCCATAAGGCATTATTCCTGCAACAAAAGCCGAAATTATAAATATGACTAACAGGATGCGCAGGATTCTATGTGATTGTTTTTCTTTAATCATGCTCTATTGCTTCTTCTTTTTTGTTTATTGTTTTTCCATGGATATTATCCTTTTCTATGCGCCAACTCAAGTTCTTCTTAATATAAGATAGTTTCATATCAATCAACAGATATAAAATGGAAGTAATGGGGCAAACGTTGTACGATTCATAATGAAGCTGATTAAAATGATATCACGACAAAAAACAGGTCTTATTCTTGGTCCTCTCCTTTTCTTAATTATTCTTTTCTATGATGCGGAAGGCATGTCATGGGAAGCAAAGTCAATAGCTGCAAGCACTGCATGGATAGCATGCTGGTGGCTTACGGAAGCAATCCCCATTCCTGCGACTTCACTGCTACCGATTATCCTTTTTCCGTTACTCGGGGCGCTTGAGGTTGGAAAGGTAACAGCAGAGTATGGGAACCAGATAATATTCCTGTTGATAGGGGGGTTTTTCATAGCCATCGCCATGGAGAAATGGAAACTTCATGTCAGGATAGCGCTGCTTATAGTGAGGACTATCGGGACAAGCCCAAGAAGGACGATAGCAGGATTCATGGCTGCCACAGCCTTCATTTCAGCCTGGATAAGCAATACCGCAACTGCCATGATGATGGTACCCATTGCCACAGCAGTGATATATCAAGCATCAAAAGCAGGCGAGGATAAAAATTTTAATACTGCTATCATGCTCTCAGTTGCCTATGCAGCCTCCATAGGCGGGATTGCCACTCTTATCGGCACCACACCGAACCTGATTTTCGCGGGCATGTACCGCACATTCTATGGTACTGAGATAACGTTCTTGCAGTGGGCTTCATTTGGCTTTCCGCTGGCGTTTTTAATACTGGTATTCTGCTGGGCGTATCTGGTGTACGTTGCATATCCTCCCGAAATAAAAGTTCTTGGAAAGGGTATCAAAGATGAGATAGACAAACTTGGAAAAATAACCAGTCAGGAAAAAAAAGTGTTAGCAGTATTTTTATTAATAGCCGCTCTCTGGATTACAAGGGCGCTGTGGGGCAAATACCTGCCTATGGTTTCGGATTCAAGCATTGCCGTGTTTGGGGCTTTGTTATTGTTTCTTATCCCTGTTGGAAAAGGAGAGTCGCTTCTCGTCTGGAACGATGCGGTAAAGCTCCCATGGAACGTTGTGCTTTTACTGGGGGGAGGACTGGCGATTGCCAGGGGGTTCACAGAAACAGGTCTGGAGGTTTTCAGTGCGCAGCAGCTCCTTTTTCTAAAGGGCATTTCTGAAATTGAGATTATCCTGTCAGTTATCACCCTTACAATTTTCCTTACCGAGATAACCTCAAATACCGCCACTGCCACAATTATTATTCCTGTAACCGCTTCCCTTGCCGCAGCCCTTGGTATGGAACCTATAGGATTGATGATAGCAGCAGCCATATCCTCTTCGCTAGCTTTTATGCTGCCCGTAGCCACACCGCCAAATGCAATCGTTTTTGGTACAGGTTATGTTACAATGCCCCAGATGGCAAGAGCAGGATTGTGGATGAATCTATCATGTATAGCGATTATAACTTTGTTCATAACATTTATACAGATGTGAAGATAGATTATTATTAACAATGTCAGAAATATTGTCTTCAATAGAATTCCAGATGAGTTTGCTTTTATTCGTAGCCTTGGCTGGTTATCTTATCGCATCCAATATAAACCAGTCTGCTGTAGTGGGTATTATCCTGGCTGGAATAGCCGTAGGACCGAGCTGGCTGGGGCTTGTGACTTATACGCAATTCGTATCAAGTTTGGCGCACCTTGGCGCTGTTGTTCTGCTTTTTACAGTGGGGCTACATTTCAAACTTAAAGAGATAACCAATATCAAAAACTTTTTGATAGCTTTCTTTGGAATAATTATTCCGTGGATTGCGGGTTATTATTTGGCAAAATTATTTGGCTTCAGTTTCGGAGCCTCAATTTTCATCGGGACAGCCCTAACGGCAACAAGCATAGCGATAACCGCTAATGTCCTGAAAGAGATGGGTAAATTGCAGACCGATGCAGCAAAAGCAATAATTGGCGCTGCGATAATTGACGATGTTCTGAGTCTTTTGGCTCTTTCCATTTCAGCGGAAGTCGTATCGGGTGAAGTCTCAATATCATTAATATTTATAACAATTATAAAGGCGGCCAGTTTTCTTTTTATCGGCAATTTTGCAGGAGAAATCCTTGCAAGCAAAGTCATAACAAGATTAGATAAAACCAGGATTGTGAATAAATATCCCGAATTCATTTTTATTTTTGCCATGATGATTGCCTTTTTCTACAGCATGATAGCAGAGCTGATAGGACTTTCAGCAATCGTTGGTTCATTCCTGGCTGGTGTTTCCCTTGAAGGTGTAAAATTGGAACGGGGCTTAAGTTTTAGAGAAGGAGCGGAATATCTTCAGATAATTTTTGCTTCTCTTTTCTTTATTTCATTAGGTGTTCTGGTTGATCTGCATGAGGTCACATGGGATCTGTTGTGGTTTTTATTGTTATTGACAATTGTCGCTATTTTAACAAAGGTAATTGGCTGCGGAATTCCTGCGAAATTATATGGTATGAACTTAAAAGATTCTCTTATTGTTGGTTTTGGGATGTCCCCCAGAGGAGAGGTCGCAATGATAGTAGCATTGATAGGTCTGAATCAAGATCTAATCAAACAGGAAACATATATAGTTCTGATTTTGATGAGTCTCCTGACTACAATATTAACTCCGCTCCTGTTGAGGAATTGGTTGTACAGGGAAAAGTCGTAGTATATCAACTCTTCAGGAGGTAAAAAATTTTTCAATCCGCTATGACACTTTCCAATTCAGGATTTCGCTTTAATACAGAGAACTCACGAAGGTTTATATGTATTCATGTAAAGTAACACCCTATGCGTCCAGTACTGGCAAACATGGGTCTCGTTCTGCAGCTTGCGGGAATTCTGATTGCCTTTCCCATCGGAATGGGATTCATCTACAATGAGAACCAGGCAATAATTCCCCTGTTCGTAACCAGTTTTGCATTCTTTTTCTTTGGGTTTTTTCTGAATGCCCTCTCGGTGCGCGAAGAGCTTGACTTCCGGCAGTCGTGCACTCTTCTTACAGGCGTTTTCTTTATCCTCGGGATTCTTGGCGCAATACCGTACTTCTGGCTCAATGCGTTCAATGATTCAAGCATCACCGGGCGGTTTGTAAACAGTTTTTTTGAGAGCGTCTCAGGATTCACAACCACAGGCTTTTCGCTTATTACAGACCCTGATACCCTTCCGCGCTCGCTCATGTTTTACCGAAGCTTCACGCACCTTATCGGCGGATTGGGCGTTGTTTTCATACTCCTTGCGTTCTTCTACAGCGGGAAGACGCTGGACAATATGTCAAAGGTCATGAACTTTATGCGCGTGACTGACAGCATCAAAAAATCTTTGGCTTCAATACTTGTAGTATATACAGTGTACGTCCTTCTTTTCTCGGCATTAATCTACGTCTTGGGTTTTACAAACATAGCAAATACAATCTCTGTTGTGCTGAGTTCACTTATGACGGGCGGCTTTTCTCCAGTAGCTGATTTTTCACCATACGCAGCATTTCCAGCGGTTCTGGTTGTTATCGTTATGATGATTTTTGGTGCCACAAGCTTTTTCATCCATTACAGGATAATACACAGGAAATTCAGGTCGGCGCTCACAAAGGAATTCTGGATGTTCCTTCTCATCTCTGCCATTGGCGTGCTTGCTGTACAGGCGGTATATCCGCTTGGCATACTTTCCACAGTATTCCATGTCCTGAGCGCAACCACGAGCACAGGTTTTTCTACCATAAATTTCAGCTTGATTCCAGAGAAAGCGAAGTTTCTGTTTATCGTTTTGATGTTCCTCGGCGGGATGAGCTTTTCTACTTCTGGAGGTATCAAAATCTTCCGCCTTGCGCTTTTTTTAAAATCAATTCCTCTTGCAATAGGTTCTCTCATCGGGAAAGAGTATGAGAAGATTGAGTTCGACGGCAAAGATTATGATAAGAAGGATGTCGTGATAAATCTTGTATTTATTCTTCTATCGGTTGCCCTCGTAGCCGTTACCGGAACGCTCCTCTATTTTTCAGGCTTCGGGCTGATTGACTCTATGTTCGAGGCTGTTTCCGCTTTTGCCACATCGGGACTGTCGGTAGGAATCGTATCTGCTGCACTTGCCGTGCATCTGAAACTCGCACTGATAATCTTAATGGTAATTGGCAGGGTGGAAATACTTCCGTTCCTTATTGCAGTGACAAAAATAAGAGGTTAAAGTTAGGTTTTTTAACCATTGGACTCATTAAACATTGATGGAATAGCTTGAAAACAATGCAGCATTGGCATCGCACCTGCAAAAACTTCAAATACGGTTAACGCTATTGGTTCAGTTAAACAGGAGAGAAAGAATCATAAAATGAAAGAGTACAAAGTGTCATGTT
>JBAQYK010000016.1:0-2953 GCA_049299995.1 Candidatus Methanoperedens sp. | reverse complement strand
CGTATGATGAGCGCGTCAGGGAATGCATGGATATGGGAGTAAAATTCAAGTGCTGCGAGCTGGCGTCTTCCATGATAGGTTTTGAGCCGGGGGAACTGATTGAAGGTGTGGAAATGATACATTCCTTTGAGGTGGCTGACCTGATGCTTGAGTACTGCGAGCAGGGACAGCTTGTGATAACTCTTTGAACATGTATCTTTTTAACTACTGAAATGAATTAGCCACTCTTATGAACAGGGAACTCCTTGAAAAACTTAAAAACCATGAGGTCAGTTTTCATGAGATTGAGAAAACAGTTGATGCAAAGACTGCAATCGAACTTCGGCGCGCGGCTGTTTCTGAACTTAGCGGAATACAATTTAAGCATATCGACAAATTTTCATTTGATGTTGAAAACGTTACAAAGCGCAACATCGAAAATATGATAGGCGCTGTGCAGGTTCCTCTTGGCGTGGCTGGACCGCTGCGCGTTAAGGGTGAATATGCAACTGGCGACTTCTATATTCCTCTTGCAACAACCGAAGGCGCTCTTGTTGCAAGCGCAGACAGGGGATGTTCAGCAATCACATCCTGCGGCGGCGCAAATGCCAGGCTCTTCAAAGACGGGATGACACGCGCGCCTGTTTTCAGGGCGAATGACATAATCGGCGCGAAAAAACTTGTGGATTGGGTAAATGCGAATTTTCAGCGGCTGAAAGAGAAAGCCGGGGAAACCACACGGTTTGGCAGGCTGCTCGCTGTTGAACCATTCATTACAGGGCGGAGCATATTCCTTCGTTTTTCATACGATACGAAGGACGCCATGGGCATGAACATGGTCACGATTGCAACAGATGCTGCGGTTGATATTATTCTTGCCGAGAACGATGTTGAACTCATCGCGCTATCAGGCAATATGTGCACTGACAAGAAGCCTTCTGCCATTAACGCGATTATGGGCAGGGGAAAAACCGTCTCTGCCGATGTAATTCTCAGCAGGGAAATAATTCTTGAAAAACTGAAAACTACGCCTGATAAAATGGCTGAAGTAAATTACAGGAAAAATCTCATAGGTTCGGCGCGCGCAGGGTCGCTCGGGTTTAACGCCCACGCAGCCAATATCGCAGCCGCGCTTTTTATCGCATGCGGGCAGGATGCGGCGCACGTTGTAGAAGCCAGCAATACATTTACCACAATGGAACCCGCTGAAGACGGGCTGTACTGCTCGGTAACGCTGCCCTCGCTTCCTGTCGGGACAGTTGGCGGCGGGACTGGCATCGGCGCGCAGCATGAATGTTTGAGCATGCTGGGTGTCGCGGGCGCAGGCGACCCGCCAGGCGCGAACGCAAAGAAATTCGCCGAGATAACCGCCGCAGCTTTCCTGGCTGGTGAGATTTCACTCATCGCCGCCCTTTCGGCGCGGCACCTGGCAAAGGCTCATGCAGAACTTGGGAGATAGGAGAGGTTTATTTCCATAACTCCGGCTTGATGATAAAATTTTAAACTTTTACAGTTTTCTAGCCAAAATCTACATATACAATAATGATTTATTATGCGCTATTAAAGTATTACTAAATTACAAATTCGTAATACTATTTAGGCGTATATTTAAAAATTGTTAATAAAAATTGGAGGTAAAAACCTTGCATATTCCTGACGGATACATCCCCTTGGGGCAGGCAGCAGTTTACTGGCTCATCGCCTTAATTTTCATCGCCCGCTCGGTAAAATGGGCGCGCAAAGACTTAAACGAAAGCATGATACCGCTCTTCGGGGTACTCGCGGCTGGCATGTTCGTGCTCCAGACAATAAATATCGCAGCCAACCTGCTCATACCTGTGCCGATGCTTGCAGGCGTAAGCTGGCACGTCGTGGGCGCTGCGCTCACTGCAATAATATTCGCAAGCCCGTGGGCGGCAGTCCTCTTGATGACGCTTGTGCTTGCAGTGCAATCTCTTTTCGGGGACGGTGGGATAACCGCCATGGGAGCGAATATAATGAACATGGGAATTATTGGCGGTTTCCTGGGATATTACAGCTTCATTGGTTTGAGCAAACTATCGGTAAAGCGGGAGATTGCCCTGTTCGCAGGCGCGTGGCTCAGTATGATTTTACCCGCTATCGCCCTTGCATTTGAATTATGGTTTGCAGGCACATTCCCATTAAAGCAGGGTGTTCTTCTTATGGGTACATTCCAGGGTGTGGCGGGAATAGGGGAAGGGCTTATAACTGTAATCGTATTCGGCGCCATAATGAAAGCAAGACCTGACATTGTGGCTGAGGATGCACATCGCAAGGTCAGCACGGTGAAAGTAGCTGCTGCAGGCATTGCCGCCGTTTTTGGTCTCGCTTTAGCTGCGCCGTTCTTAGCGTCCAGCAACCCCGACGGACTTCAGCAGACTGCCAGCATGGTTATAAAAAATGAGATAAGCAGCGTAATAGCTCCAATAACACCTCTATTCCCGAATTACTCCATACCGGGTATGGGTGAAGCAGGAAATGTGGCTGCTATCATAATCGGATTTGCAGCGATATTGGTCATGTGGGTTGGAATATCAAGAGTTCTAAAAAAGGGATAACATGAATATTATCGAAACATGCAACCTCACCCATTTGTATCGCGGAAAAATAAAAGCGCTTGACGGCATCAATTTCAAAGCAAAACCCGGTGAAAGAATCGCCATCATAGGGGCAAACGGCGCAGGAAAATCCACACTGTTCAAGCATTTCAACGGGATACTTAAACCCACAGGAGGCGAGGTTCTGATTAAAGGCGAACCCATCAGTAACAAAAACATCCTCGATGTCCGGCGTACTGTTGGCGTGGTGTTCCAGGACCCCGATGACCAGATATTCGCCCCCACGGTCAAACAGGACGTGGCTTTCGGACCCATGAATCTTGGTTTGTCCCCAGAAGAAATCGAAAAGCGGGTGCGGGAATCACTTGAAACCGTGCGGCTTACCGGCTTTGAGG
>JBAQYK010000015.1:0-1967 GCA_049299995.1 Candidatus Methanoperedens sp. | reverse complement strand
CATCAGGATTGTAGCAGTAAGTCATTGATCTCATGCGAGCAATTTCACCATCTTCTATCTCTATAAGTCTCAAATGCATTGATGTTTGTTTCCTAGGTTCTATACAGGCAGATGATCCGGCACAATGTACAGTTATTAAGCGAGTTCCTCTTATCATGTAGTCTGCATGTTCATGGGTGTGGCCGCACAGAATATACTTTATCCTATATTTCTCCGCTTCTTGAATGAGATTATCAGACTCAAGCAGGCACAGTCTATCGTCAAGAGCTTTGTAGTTCTCAAACTTTGGAGCAAAATGAATCATCCATAGGATCGCGCAACCAGGACAAGACTCCGATACCCTACAAGTCTCTTCTACAAGATTAGCTAATCTATCCTCATATACCTTGCCTTGTCCCCAGTGGCCCCCGGCAACTAGACGTGATGAGTGCGAGGGTTTCTCCAGTGAGAAGTCGGCACAAATAACTGCCAGTACAGGCGGCTGATTGTATGGCAAGAAAGAAGTCTGGACTCCTCCGATGCCTGCTTTCCAGAAAGAAGAAAAATACTTGTCGAATCGTTTTCCGGGCCAGCCACTCATGTTTGCATATCTATCATGATTGCCCGGAAGTAGTATGATTGGTTTGCTGAAATCGAATGATTGGCGTGTTGGTGTTCGCTTACGACTTCTCAAAGCCGCATGAGACCCAGATTCATGCGCAGGGCTCAATAAATCTATTGAGCGGCTAAGATCCTTCTTGCATCCTGTAGCCGCGATATCTCCGCTTACCAGAATTGCGTCAATACTATCTCGCCACTGGCACACAACCTCGGCGAGTGCAGAAAAGGCATCCAAATCATATACGTTAAGGTGCCTTGATCTCTTGTACCAGAACGTCCCTGCCAAATGCAGGTCCGACAAATGCAGAATGCGAACTATTGCCATAACAAAATATCATTTAGGTTATTAGCCATCGGTCGTCATCCAATGTTGGAAATTCAGGCAACAAAAATGCTTTAGGATCTAAATCAAACCTTAAAACAAAGTTGTCAACAGAAACACGTCCCCATGCACGTATATGCTCAGTCTTCGACAAAAAAGCAAAAAACTCACGGTGTAAAATCTGCAATACCCAAAGAGATCCATATAGATCCAATGACAATCTGTCGATCAACTCCATGGAAGCTTCATGAGTAAATATACCATCTCTTGATATCTGTGCAACTTCCTTTGTTCTAGATTTACGTTTAGCACAACTAGTCAGGAAACCTTCAACCTGTTGCGTAACAAAATTCCTTATATTCTCAAATTCGTCCTCTTCTCCATGCGCAGTATCACTAAGATCCCCCAATAGGTCGATCATGTCTTCATCATCCGGACGAACCATGCTCTTCTCGATCAACTGCACAAGCTGTTCACTGGGAAGGAACTTTTGCCGAGCATCGTATTCCTCAGCTTTCGATCCGGTAAGCTTCCTTCCAGTCTCAAAATGAGGCTCGGTAAGAAAAACATAAGCCTTAGGTAAATCGAGCAAGTAATTACAGCTCCTATAGTGATAAGATGGGATCCTATAACATTCTCTCTGAAGCTCAAAGTTGCGGCCAAGATTCATCCGCAGGGTCCATCTATCGTGGGCATATCGTATCTCATCTAATCGCGACTTCTTGTTGATTTCGTAACGCTGAACGGCTAATCCAAATATAGTGTCTTCGTCTCTTGGAACTTCTTGCACCGCCACGGCCAACTCTTTGTCGGGTATAGATGGAGGCACAAATTGATACGCTCCAGCCCAAAGGCAACTTCTTTGACGAGCATTTGGTATTCCTTGACTGGTTGCGGCAAAAACTCTCATGACTCTTCTCCAGAGATGAATGCTCTCTTGACCCCCTGCGAGAACAAAAAGCCTTTTGCTGTCCTAGCTTTTTTCAATGCTCTTTCAGAGACGTCCTTCAATTTCTGGACGTCCATTTCGTCAAGCGCAATACTC
>JBAQYK010000014.1:0-2460 GCA_049299995.1 Candidatus Methanoperedens sp. | reverse complement strand
GCCCTGATCTGTGTATCGTAAGCACGGCATCCATAACAAGTTTTGGGGACCTTTGCGTCCTTTTTGTTTACCGATCTTCTGAAATTCCTGTACTTCTCAGAATTCCAGATATCGATGAAGGGTGTGGCATAAGCGTTGCCAAAGGAGTTCTCCCTAAGAAAGCCTCTCTTGTTGGACATGATAATCGCACAGCACGAAATAACTTCTCCGCCTATAAGGACATATGGTTCAGTCCATGCGGCGCATCTATTCATGGAAGGCAGACAGGTTCCGGCATGGGTAACGTAAAGATTGATGTTATGCCTGAGAGCATTTTCATAGGTCCTTACCAGGATGTTTTCTGGAATGTCTTCCAAAGGCATATAGTAAGATTCGATTTCAGGAAAGGTGAGAAGGCCCACGAATTCCACCCTCGCACGCACGCCCCGGTTCTTTAAGCTGGCGATCAATTCGATATAATCCGGCATTTCTTTATAATTTAAAGTCGTTACAATGAACCTGAAATGAAGCACGGGAAATGGTGAGTTAAGCTCCTGCTTAAACTCAAGGAGCTTGCGGATGTTACTCAGAGCCTTATCGTAATCGCATCCCTTCTTTATCTTCTCGTATGTCTCCTTGGTTGCTGCATCGAAAGATACATAGATGCTGTTGATCCCGATGTCGATCAAGATTCTGGCGATCTTGTCATCAAGGAAATCAAATTCATCCACGAAGTTAACGTTGATATGCCTGTTCCTAAGGTGTTTGATTATGGGCACAAAGTCCTTGTTGAGGAAGTTGGAGCCTTCCCCTGTGATGTTAATCCATCTAAGGCTTGGTAAAGGATCCACTATCTGCTTCACTTGGTCCAAAGTGATCCTGCGTTTCAATTCGTTCCAGTGAGTATGTTCACAGAATATGCATTGCTTGTCACAGATCGTAGAGTGTTCGATCTCAATTTTATAAGGTTTTCTGGCTAACGATGGAAACTTCTTGAATAAATGGTTTAAGAGAGCATATTCTCCACCTTCATCGGCTACAAACAATTTCGTGTACCAAAATGAATAGCAGCTTTTCAAGCCGAATTTCTTGAGCATGTACTGGCCGAGCTGCCAATACTCCTTTAAGACAACAAGAATATTCGTGAGTGGCATTCCTCGATGATTTGTATTTCTAATCTTGTGCAGAAGCTCTTCAGGATAATTCATACCTAATCCAATACCTGTTTATGATTTGGTTTCTTGGTATAGTTACCGTCATCTAAATGCAAATATATCGCGAATCTGTTTGAATTCATTCTTATTGATACCCTTAAGGAGCAGCATTGATATAATGTAAGTTATTATCCCGATGAATATGATCATGTATATACTGAGGCATGATATTCCTTTCAACAACCAGAGAAGTCCTGCCATAACCAGAGATGCTAGCAAAGGTTTAATGGCAAATGACGCTAAAATCGGCAATTGGATTTCGCGGCTGAAATAGAGATAGTATAAAGGAAATCCTGAAAGCTCTGAAAGAATTGTTGCCCAAGCCGCTCCATATATTCCCCAATATGGAATGAATATGACATTGGATACGATATTAATAGTGAGTTGGAAAGCAACTATTTTGAGATACAGGGGATGCCGGTCCATTGCCCATAAACCCCAGGCATAAACAGTGTTCATGTATATGATAGCTGGTACCCATATCAGTAATTTGAACACTGCAACACTGCCTGAATATTGGTCTCCATATATCGTCGCAATTATCTCGCTTGATAAAAGCGTACCACCTACCACAAGAGGTATCGAAGTAGCCATCATTAATCTAACATTGAAAGTTTGAATCGTCCTGAATTGCTTTCTGTCACTATAGTAAGTTCGAGACATGAGAGGAAAAATTGATTCGAAGAAATTGCCTGCAATGCCCACACAAAATATGATTATCTTGTAGGCAGCATTGTAATATCCGATCTCGACCTCGGTTCTGATGAAGCCAAGAACGACAGTGTCGATATAGTAGATCATTTGGACAAGGATAAGGGAAATCCCCAATGGCAATGCATCCATGAACAGCTTTTTCCACAACGGCCAGTTGAAACAAAAGGGTATAGTTTTGTAACTTCCCTTAAAAGAGTAGATCAGAAACAGTGCGGTTGTGAGATTGGATAGAGCCAGAAACACCGGAACCAAGCCCAACTGGCCTGTCCCTTTTACGACAGAGACGAGCAAAATTATGTAAAGGCAGACAGTGAGCAATCTCGAAAGAGCGATGAACTCCATTCGTTCAACGCCCTGAAAGGCCCAGTCCAAGAGGATTGCCCCTGGGAAGAATCCTGTTCCGAACAGGAGAACCAGGTATTTTGTTTCATTGGGTATGTTCAGGAGGCTCACCAGGAGAAGCAGAAGAATGAAACCGGCGATGGAAAGCAAGAGCCGCATTGCCATTATATTGCCGGCATATTCGCTGATGCTCTCCGGGTGCTTCGCTATC
>JBAQYK010000013.1:0-7014 GCA_049299995.1 Candidatus Methanoperedens sp. | reverse complement strand
GCATATATCAGAGCCCATTTCTGGGTATTGTCTATTCTCTGGAGGCTTTCAAGAATCCAGCTTCCTCCAATGAGTATGAAAAACAATGCCCATGACAATTTTATAAGCTTAAGGTTCAGCATATGCTTCGCAATGAGCGCTTTTTCATCCATCATGACTTCCACTTTTACCATGTGGTTCCTGAATATGCGGCTTGAAGTTTAAACATTACCCTATCCTGCATTCAAATGACAAAACATGCATAACATTGATAAGAAATCACATTCATTAACAGCGCTGGTGATTTTATGAGTGAATGTTTCCTTTGCCATACTGCTCTTGAACCTGTTAACGATGCCGAAATAGAAGGCGTTGATTTGTGTGTAGACTGCTGTGAAAAGATGGACGCCATAGTATTAGACTATCTATCATCAAGCCCTGGAGGAGCTGACCTTCTTCTTGACATAATCGCTGACGATATCTCAAACCCGGAAAGCAAGTTGAAAGATGCCCTCAAAGATATTATCAAAGAAGTGATGCCAGAAAAGTAAAATCTTCTTGTTCAGGGGACGGAGTAAAACATCCTTCCGGCAAGCATTACTATCAAGAATAAAATTAAAATAAGTAATGCAATAATAATATCGTCTTTTTCAAGATTCATTTTTTCTTTCATTTTTAGGTCACCTGAAATTTATTTGCTCCAGAATACTTTTTTATTGTATATAAATTCATCCAAATCCGATTTATGAATGAGTTTTAAAAATGGTGAGGCGACATTTCTTTTAATTTTTTTCCGTATCGGTTTTTAGCTATGCCTACCGTATCTCTCGGGATGGAATGTTTGTTAATAGCCAGGTAATTTTCAATTATCTTTAATTCGTCCTGGTACGAGGGCACGATTAATTCCGCATACTCAAGACCATCGCTTGTCAATACATACTCGTACCTCTGCTGCCACCTGCCGCTTTTTTCAAAGTACCGCAGGTCTTCATCCACCATCCCCATTGCAACAAGAAGCTGTATATCCTCAAAAAGCCTGTCACTGTATGAGAAACCGTAGCGGTTATGGAACCTGTAATCAAACAGGTTGCGTAATTTCTCGACTCCCCCCAGCTCCTTCACAAGCCAGTATATCTTTGCAATATTACGCAGCCTCGGCATAATGACCCTCCCTTCAGCTTCGCTGCTGAATAATTTGTGCGCGCTGTAAAATATAAGGAGAAGACCTTCAATAGGCAGGTAATTTTCGTTCCTTATAAAGCGCAGAAGCTCCGGGGAAAGGCTCTCGATGCCCAGCAGGAAGTCATGCGATGCCCGGGAAAGCGCAGAATCGTCCCCTGTTCTTGAGAATACGCAAAGTGAAATCTGGCGCGATATCGCTCTCACAAGACCGTTGGCTAAGGCAGACTCGTCGTATAAGAAACTTTCATCATCCCCGATTTTTATGCGCGTGCTTTTGGGAATTCCGCTTGCAACGTCAAGGTCAACAAGCACAGAGGCGCCGTACTTTTTTGCAAACCGCTTCGCAAGCTCCTCTTCAAACATCTTCCTGGCAACGCCGTTCCTGGCAATAGTAGAGAGCGACATCCTGGTCATGGGGTTGAGATTCTTATGCGTGAAGCGCGCCACAGCATTGCATATATTGCCGTTTCGGATGTTCATCATCAATTTCTTCGCCCCGGCATCGCCGTTTTTGTCTATGAAATTAAGCATGTCGCTGTCGATATATGAGGTGAAGAATCTGGATATCAATTCCCTGACATCATTCCCTGAGCTTTCATAATTTTTAAGCGCATTCTCAAGAGCATAAAGCAGCATCACCCTGGCTCCCTGCGTTTTTGGGTTGTGTATTATCGCAGAGTAATGGTGAGACCGCGCAATGAGCATGGATTCGGCAGCGGTCAGAGCCATATCCTCATCATAACTCAGGGAACCACCTAAAATTAACCTGCCGTTACAGAGGGATAAACTTCCCACAATCTGGTCAACGTCCACAAGTCCTAAAGAGACGCCAGTGTGGTATGAGTCGCGAAGCAGGAAATCAATCCTGTCAGCGTCTATATCGTTTGAGATTATCTGTGCAAGATAGGGTTTTGAAACCGCATCGACTTCACCTGTTGCCATGTGCGCTATCTCTTCAAAAAACGGCGCTCCTGCATGCGCTGCAATTTCTGGTTTTGTATGGAATGAATTTGATATGATGTGTTTTGTAAACATCTCATGGTTCAGGAAATTTTTTCCATTTATCACGGGCTGGTAAGAAGGGTTTCTTTTAAGGACGCTTTCTACGACATGCGAGAATGCGCAGTGACCGATGTCGTGAAGAAGTGCCGCAAGCCTGATTTTTGTTATCTCATCTTCACCCAGACCCAGCGTTTTTGCCATTTTATCTGCGATGAACATCGTCCCCACGCTGTGTTCAAAGCGTGTATGATTCGCGCCAGGGAAGGCGAGGTCAGCAAGACCGAGCTGCTGGATGCGGCGCAGGCGCGCCATCTCAGGAGTATTAATGATAAGCTGCTCAAGCTCGCTTATTCTCACACGACCGTAGATAGGGTCTATGATAGAAGGCATGATATTAGATAAGATTGCAGGAGTATTAAAGCCAATCCATCATGGGTTGAATACTATCTAAAAAAAGAATCACGAAACTGTTATTTCAGCAATATCGTGAACGTATGTTTATGTTCTTCCTCTTCGGTCAGAATCTCCTCGAATAGCAACCGTGTTGTGGAATCCCCTTTTTCAGAAGCCAGCTCGATGATTCTAGTATACATCTTGATTGCTTCGTCCTCAGCTTTGAGGTTTGCTTCAATCATTTCTTTCAGTGACCCGCCTACCTTGATAGGCGTGGGTTTTGTTGTAGGTGTCCCGCCAAGGTAAAAAAGGCGTTCAGCAATCTTCTCGGCATGCTTCATTTCATCGATGGCAATGTCTTCAAAGATGTCTTTTATCTCAGGGCTTTTCATGCCCAGCGCCATCACATGCTGCCACATATACTGTACGCTGACCCCGATTTCCCTCGCTATCGCTTTATTTAGTAAATCCAGCAATTCATCCGCCATAATTAATCAATAATTGTTCGCTCTGTTCTTATTTAAGTATTGGCTTTCCTTACTTTATCTCCAGCCCATCGACACAAATCCCGGCTTTCACAATCTCACCCACAACCTTTCCTCCAAGCATCTTCGATGCGTCCTTAGCTTCGCTTTGCGGCAGCACGACCACAAAACCCATGCCCATGTTAAAGGTCTTGTACATCTCAACGTCCTCCACCTCGCCTTCCTCCTGCAGGAATTTGAAGATGGGCTGCGGCGTAAGCGGGTCTGTAATGTCAAACCCGTATTTGGTTACGCGGTGAAGTTTCATGAGTCCGCTGCCTGTTATGTGCGCCAGCCCGTGAATATCGAACTTACTCGCGGCGGCAAGTATTTCCATATAAATCCTTGTGGGGATTAGTAATTCATCCCCGATAGTTGTATTTTTATTATAAGGGAATAAATCCTGATAAGAATAGCCGGAGTCTTTTATTATTCTGCGAACAAGGGAATACCCGTTGCTGTGTACCCCGTTTGATGGAAGCCCGATAATCGCATCGCCAATTTCAATGCGCTCGCCTGTGATAATCCTGTCCTTCTTCACCATCCCGAGGCATGTCCCTGCAAGGTCAAATCCTTTGATAATATCAGGAAGGGTCGCAGTTTCGCCTCCCACTATGGTCATACGTGAAATCTCAGCTCCTTTTGCCAGTCCTTCCCCGATCTGCTTCATGAGCTCATTATTGGGTTCCTGTATGGCGATATAATCCACGAATGAAAGAGGCTCGATGCCCATTGCCAGGAGGTCGTTCACGTTCATGGCAATGCAGTCGATACCCACTGTATTCCATTTCTTCATCTCGTTTGCTATCAGGACTTTTGAACCCACGCCGTCTGTGGTGAGCGCAAGGGCATATTCCCCGAAATCAATAAGACCCGCATAATGACCCACATCTGTTAATGGGGCTCCAAGTCCTTTGCGTTTATAGGTAAGTTGTTTTGCAAGGGCGGCTATCGCCCGGTTCTCCTTCTCGATGTCCACGCCTGCTTTTGCATAGGTTAAAGCCATGACTAACTCAATAAAAGTGATTGCATAAAGATTTTATGATTAGATAGAGCAGGCATTGGATAGGGTGTGGGAGTGATTTTAAAAGACACGCCTGCTCGCCCTCATGATTATGACAACAATATTTAAGCGTTTTGGTCAAATAATAACGAAAGTCCTAAAAACGTGAGCATGAAAACACCAGGAGTTGGCACAGAGAAGGTTTACAGGTAACCCAGTGTATCTTCTATACGGCTGATTTCAGGTCCTGTGGTATCCTCGCCCACCACATAGCCTTTACTGTTGGCAAGAAGCCCTGAACCTACAAGAGGCGATCCAAAATTTACCGTTCCGATGTCCACAGGCAGGGCGAACAGTTCTTCTATAAGCCCTATCTCAGCAGGGCTGGATTTTGGGTGCACGAGAACGCCTTTGTTCGTTGCAATACCTGCCATCCCGACAGTTTTTAAGCCCCCTAAAGTACCGCGTTTTACATCCACTCCGAAAGTTTTTTTAATTATACCGACGGATTTCTCACTGAGGTCGGGATGCACCAGCGCGGCAGTGTCATTGGCAAGTATGAGATTTCCTGCGGCGTTCAATTCACCTGTTAGCCTTGCGGCTTTGGTATGCTTTCTGATTTGCCGCAGCTCTTTCTCGAGGATTAAACCCGCTACCATAACGCCACGGCTGTTTCCCCGCAGCAGCGAGCCGATGATAGAACTTCCGCCCACAGAGGAACGGAGGGCGATAACGCCGAGTGATTTTTCGAATTCCTTCCTGGTCTCGTCTGGCGTATCATATGGAACAAAAACCAGCTCGTCAGTACATGCTGCAAATACACCGAGTACCGGGCTTCCTGAAATATTCAGCTTGCGCTTCAAACCCCTATTCCCCAAAAAAATTTATTCCTGGGCTAATTCAGCTTCCACGCCGCCCGCCTCGAATTTGACCGCTCTTACACGGACTTTCAATGGCGGCTTCATGGAGCCTCTTTCCCAGAGTTTCTCGTTAATTGTCTTATCTATCTTTACTTCTTTCAGGGCGGTCTTCAGGTGTTTTGCCAGATAGGCTCTTACCTTTCTTGCCGCGCTTTCCGCTCTTTTCCAGCGCGGGACTTTCCTTGCATCTCTAAGTGGAATCGTATATATTCTTTCAATGTCTGCCATATTAAATCACTTTAAACCTTGAGCGTGCTGCGTCTCCAGTGGCGTCTCTTGGGGTGCGTCATCACATTTCTTTTGGTTTTCACGATAACCCATGCAGGGACGCGCTGGTTCTGGTTATGCGCTTTTGCCAGTCGTTTCTTCTTTCCTTTGGTCTTTTGAGTCATAAAAAGTTCACCGGATAATCTTAAACGGGATTATCCATAAGGTATTGATTTATTGATAAAGCTTTTGGAGGTTTCAGTACTTCCGAATACCCTGACTTCCGAACACAAGACCTCTTCAGCCATTGACACCATAAATCAACCACAAAATATAATTATGATATTATCCCATCTAAAAATATAGAGGGGATAATAAAATGAGGCTTGTACCGGAAATACAAAAAACCAATCTCTTGGCTTTAACCTCAGAACTATTTGGTAAGTCAAAAATAATAAATCTACCTGATAAAACAGAGTACAGTTTTCAAGACACATTGAACGTATTGCTGCATGCAGCAACTTCGACTACAAATTCGATAGAATCAGCAAGCAATGACCTTAGAATGAAGACTCCTAATAAAAATGTACCATCCGCTGATTCCATTCACGGCTACATAAATTCAAACTATATCGATTACTTGATGTCTTCATTCAGAAAAATCAATACTGAAATAATACAACATGCGAATATAAAAGGAACATATCAAGATGCTGCGATTGACTTCCATGACATACCTTACTATGGCGATAAAAACACAACAGGTATTAGAGGAATCAAACCAAAAAATGGAACCTCTTGGGGATATTCATTTTGTTCACTGGATATAATTGGTGACATCAAATTGACTCTCGATGTCATTGACATTAATGGATTAGCAAAGAATTATTCAATACTAATGGAATCCATGATGCAGAGACTAAATGCAATGGGAATTAATCTCAGAACATTGTTTATGGATAGAGAGTTTTTTAATAACCCAACAATCTCCACTCTTCAAAGATTAAATAAATATTATGTAATTGCAGCGAAATCCAATAAAAAAATCAACGCTATACTCCTGGAACATAAAAAGAAATTTGGGGATACATCGACATTCTTTGAATATCAATTCGAAAAAGGCGGTCCAAAATTCATTATTGTCGCCATTCTCAATCCCAAATACGATCCAAATGCTAAAAAAGATAAGGGGGGCAATGAATATCACTTGTTTGCAACAAATCTCAAGGTAAATAATGCATCAGATTTTCTCAAAAAAATTCCCGAAGAGTATCGAAAACGTTGGAATATAGAGACTGGATATCGAGTTAAAAATGCATTCAAGATACGAACTTGTTCCAAATCTCCAGTCGCCAGGTCATTATTTTTTCTGATTCAATGTCTCTTATACAATATTGAGAGTTTATTGAAGTTGGTTATCGAGATTGATGTATACAAGCTAAAATCAGCTATTAGCGATGCAATAGAAATAGTCCTTAAAGAAGGTTACAAATTATTATGCGATGTCACAGTAGAAAATTTTATGACGTCAATGTGGAAATTTATGGAAAATAGAACTAAAGATCTTCGTGACCGCCTGAGAGTAACCTGATTTTTATTATTTTCTTGGAGAAATATAAGGGACAAGGGAGCAGCAGCTGCCAATAAAATATTATAAATGAATGCTTGTGTTAGCGTTTTTACATAAATAAGGTTACTGAAGTTCCATTTTTCTTTGTGTGATGGAAATAGAAGTATTTGATTTGAGGTTAAATCGAGAATTTCCGAGTAGCTCGTTCGGAACTAAGCTAAATCGGAAGTACTG
>JBAQYK010000012.1:0-3195 GCA_049299995.1 Candidatus Methanoperedens sp. | reverse complement strand
CCACAAAGTTCGCAAATAACGGTTTGTTTTTTTGAGGTCTGGTAAGACGTCGGGCTTTCACTGTTTCTCATTTTCTGTGGCTAAATTCACTTCACAGCCTGCCGCAGCGCCTCAATAGAAGGCGGCGCGCCCACGAAAGCGCGTTTGCCGTTAATGAATACTGTGGGAACTGCCTGCACACTATAATACGCAGCCTTTGCGAAACCCTGAGGCGTGGCAGTCGATTGCTCAATGACCTTTATACCCAGCATCTCCATCGCAACCTGCCTTGCCATCTCAAGCGCCTTCGGGCAGTGCGGGCACGTCGGGGACGTGAACACTTCTATAACAGCAGGAGGTTTTGGAGACAGTATATCATGCTGGCGTTTCATCAGTTCTTCAAGTTTCTTCTTTTTTATCAGGGCAAGTTCCTCGTCTTCGGTCATGTCTTCTCCCTGTATCGAGAACGGATTATATCATCGCTTCTTATGAGCAATACCCCAATAGCGATGCTCGTAAATCCTGCAAATAACCCGATGACAAGCGACGATACAAATAAAGTTGTTAACACAAGAAACCCGCCAAGCGATGAAGCGAATTTAATAACAAACAGAAGCGAGAGGGGAAAAACCAGGAATTCTGCGCCGGTTCCTATGAATGTCCAGCCGAATATTTTTCTAATGCCAGGAAGCCCGTATAATTTCCTGGAAACAAGAGGTGCAACAACAAGCAGTGAGAAAATGAAAATAAAAAGCGAGGCGCTCCTCTGGAACCCCAGAGATAACTGAGACACGAAGGGAATACTCATGATAACCAGAATAACAACCAATCCCATCGCGAGGACAAAACCGCATGCTGCGGAGATGATAGATTTCCTGTTAATTTTCATCTTAATCTTTCTTTAGATGGACATCCATCTGGTTAAATGGTATCTCTATACCTTCCTTCTCAAATCGAACAAAAATCTCCCTGAAAATCCAGTCAATAACAGGATGCCTGTCATCATAATGCCTTACCCAGACAAGAAGTTCAAAGTTCTGTGAAGAAGAAGCGTATTCAATAAACCGTACAACAGGTTCCGGGTCTTTCAGGACAAGTGGAGTTTTATCTGCTATGTCATAAAGGAGCTCATCGAGCTTCTTCGGGTCAGTGCCATATGCGACGCCCACGGGTATTTTTACCCTTATTGTGGCGTCAGGGACTGCATAATTGATTATATGCTCGTTAATAACCCTGGAATTAGGGATTGTGATGATAGTATTATTCAGTGTTTTTATCTTTGTATACCTGGGTTTAATCTCATATACATCGCCATACACCCCACTCATTTCTACCCTGTCCCCGACTTTGTAAAGCTGGTCAATGGTGATAGTAAAGCCCCCGAACACGTTTGAGAGCAGGTTCTGGGCTGCCAGCGCAATCGCCAGACCTGCAATACCCATGCCTGTTATGAGAGGCGTAATCTCGATACCTATCGCGCCAAGGGCTATCATTATGCCGATAAGCCAGATAATATACATTGCCGACATATCGGCAAGAGCCACAATTCTGTCATCCCACTGCCCTTCGGTCCTGGCAGCAAATTCATAACCATATTCCCTGATTATTCTTTTTGCAAGCGTGGCGATTATCCACGTTCCAAAAATAGTAAGGATAAAGTGCCTGTATCGATATCCTTCATCGAATTGATTTATCATCTCACCTAAATACGGAGTATAATGAATCGCATAATAGAGCCCTATTACAATAACCAGGATATACAGGGGTCTGCCAAGGGCGTGTAAGAGAATATCATCCAATTTTGTCTCTGTGGTTTCAGCTTTTTTTCTCAGCGTTCCAATGACAAAATTGAGAATATTAGCTATTAAAAAACTTAACGTCAAAATGATCAGTGGTAATAGAATACTCTGGATATCCATATTAGTCATCACATGACCGGATTATCTAAAATATCTTTCTATGGGAAAGGTGGTTACCAACGCCTCTCCAAAACCGTTGGTAACTTATTTCATACTATTGTAACAAGTTACACTGGATTGTTTACTGTTCAATAAACAGATTCTTCAATATATCCATGTTCTCCTTAAATTTCAGTCTTTTAATCCATTTTTCCAAATGCTTACGTTCAATTAGACCTCCCCCGATTTTCAATATGACCTCTGCAACTTCTTTTTCAGTAGGCGCTTTCAGAATTATTTGTTTTTCACCATCAACTCTACCTAAGAACTTTTGCTTCGATTTCTTTTCTGCCTTATCCCAATATGAGAGATATTTGTACTTATGACCCTTGATTTCCCGTATGAATTCCTTTGCCATGAGTTAATATTGTAACGAGTTACAATGGCATAATAGTTCCTGACATAAATTTCACCCTATTGTATTGTAATCGTTACACTGTTTCTATTGCAAGCGTAAAAATCAGTTAAATTTATAAGCTAAACTCTTGAATTGGTAACCACCGGAAAAGATACTACGGGAAAGACTGATTCAAATGATTCTGACAATGACCTTGCATATCAAAAATTACATATATGCCATCCACTCTTTGAGTGCAGGTGATATCATGAAAAGGTTCTTGATAATTTTAATTGCTGTTATACTATTATTCAGCGGCTGCGTTAGTCAGAAAACAGTGAAAACCGGAGATAAGATATCTGTTGATTATACGGGAAGCCTGCCAGGCGGGAAGGTATTCGACACTTCTATCGAAAGTGTAGCAAAAAAAAATAATTTGTACACTCCTGAGAGAGATTATAAACCGCTTAAACTTACTGTTGGGAAAGGCGACGTTATTCCGGGGTTTGAGGAAGGCATGGTGGGAATGAAAGCCGGTGAAACAAAAACTTTAACAATCCCGCCTGAAAAGGCATACGGTCAAAGTAATCCCATGATGATTCAGGTAATTCCACTAACAGAAGAAGTTCCGGCAATAAGAGTGATGCCAATTGCAACAAGAGTGATACCAAAGGTTTTTGAAGTTCCGCGTGACCAGTTTGAAAGAACATTGGGTAAAGACCACGAGAAAGGCGAGGTCGTTAAAATCCCTGAGACGAACATCAATCTTACAATCCTGAATATCACTTCCATTGTTTCATTATCCTATAATCTTAAAGCAGGAGACCATATCTGGTCGTCAGGAGCGCCGTGGAACGAGACCGTAGTGAAAATTGACGGGAAAAACGTCACATTGAAAGCTAATTTGAGCGAGAACTATAC
>JBAQYK010000011.1:0-2875 GCA_049299995.1 Candidatus Methanoperedens sp. | reverse complement strand
ACTTCTTTTGCCTTGCGTTTATCTTTTTTTAAAAGCTGATTGACGATTTTTTGTCCAACTTCCGAATCGACTTTTGTTTCTTGATTTAATGAATAAAAAGTTCCAATGAAATTTTTCCTGAAACTTTGTAAGTCTGTGATATACTCATACCAATACGCTGTGAGTTGATGTATGTCTGCATACTCGTATGATGTTACATACGGTGGCGATGTAATAATTGCTCCAACGGAATTAGATTGCAAAGAAGTTTTTCGTGCATCTTCCAAACGAATTTCACACGATGTTTGCAAATAATCATCTTTTTCGAGTTGATTAAAAAAGTCATTATTCTTTTTAATCATCTGTTTTGTATGTTTTTTAAAAGCAATGAAAGGGTCTGTTGGGTTTTTGTCCGGATCAATTTGTGGTTTGGTGCTCGACTGTAACCATTTAGAGCAATTCTTCAAAATATGTGATAGTGAAACCAAGAAAAATTCTTTTGCGGTTTTATCGCTTACCGATAAAATTTTCTCGTAGAGAAAAGCAATTTTGTATTTGTGTTTCGGAGAAAACCAATAATCTATTCTGTCATGTAAGCTAATTTTAGAATAGTCATTCTGGTCAAAGTCATCAAACTTTTTAACGAGGTTTTCAAACTCAGTTTCAAGTTTCGTTGGTTCAATCGGATTTATTTTTGCTTTTGTAATTAACTCTGCAACAGGATTTATGTCAACTCCGATTGATTGTCTGCCGTGAACTTTCGCTTCAACTAAAGTCGTTCCGCAACCGGCAAAGAAATCCACCACCAAATCAGTTGGCTGAGTGTAATCTTCAATAATTTTTTTTACAAGGTTTGGTAAAAACTTAGCAGGATACCTGTGATAACCGTGTGTCCATTGTTCTGTTGAACGGATATTTTTAAAACACCACTCAGGACTTACAGGAATTTTTTCAAACTCATATTTGCTCACCTTTTTGTAATGGGGTATATTTCGCCTAACTCGTTCATATCTGAACTTGGTTCGTATATCCTCCCAATTTGTCGATATATCCGAACAGGATTCGCATATACATCCCTCTGGTCGAACATCTTCAATCATTATCCCCTCCTTTTAACTAACTCCTATATTAATTTACTCTCTCCCTTTTGGTTCTCCCTTTTGCAGAAATACATAAGGGTCAACAATAAGCATAAGTGTCAACAATAAGCATAAAACCAGTTAGAGAAATGACACAAACCATCGAAAATGCAAAAAAACTCCCCGATTCGCCGGGCGTTTACCTTATGAAAGACAGGGAAAATAAGGTCATCTACGTGGGAAAAGCTGCCTCGCTTCGCGACAGGGTGAGCCAGTATTTCAGGGCGCAGGACTCCCCAAAAAACCGCATGCTTGTGAGGAATATCGAGGATATCGAGTACATCGCGACCGAAAACGAGGTCGAGGCGCTGGTGCTGGAATCGAATCTCATAAAAGAGCACACGCCCCGTTACAACGTTCGCCTGCGTGATGATAAGGCATATCCGTATATCAGGATAACAAACGAGGAATATCCGCGCATCTGCATTGCGCGCAGGCGGGAGCGGGACGGGGCGCAGTATTTCGGTCCTTACCCAAGCTCAAAAGCCGTGCGTGAAATGATAAAAATAGCGTCCGGGTTTGGCGTAAGAAGATGCAGGAAAAAACTTCCCTGTCCCCCTTGCCTTAACTATCACATAAAACAATGCGCAGCCCCATGTTTTGGGGAAGTTACAAAAGAGGAGTACCTGGACATAATCAGGAACGTAAGGAGCTTCCTTAAAGGCAAGGGCAAAGAACTGGCACTTTCACTGAAAGAAGAGATGAACAGGCTGTCGCAGATGCAGGAATACGAGAAGGCTGCGCGTGTCCGCGACCAGGTCAATGCGCTGGAAGAACTGTCCCTAAAGCAGCGCGTAAGTATTGCAGGTAAAAAAGAGCAGGATATAATCGCGTATGCAGCATCCGGAACCACGGGAAGCCTCCAGCTTTTCCACATAAGTGAAGGGAAACTCAAAGGGCGCGATACGTTTTCGCTGAACACCGCAGGCTCGGATGAAAACGAGGTGCTTTCAAGTTTTATCAAACAGTACTACCAGGACGTCAAGCCGCCGCAAGAAATCATAATCCCTTTCGGGATTGCAGACGATTCCATATCGCTCTGGCTGTCTGAAAACGGTTCGAAGCTCAAAACTCCCGGGAACACGACCGAGAAGGGACTGATGAACCTTGCAAACGAGAATGTGCGCCTGCTCTTGACCCAGAAAACGCTTTCGGAAAGCAAAGATAAACATGAGGCTCTTACTGCCCTGCAAAAAGCTCTTGCCCTGCCTGTTGCGCCGTCACTAATCGAAGCTTTTGATATTTCAAACATCAGCGGTACTGATGCTGTCGGCTCTCTTGTTGTGTTTGAGAACGGGGAGCCTGACAAAAAGAATTACAGGCGCTTCAGGATTAAGACAATAAAGGGCGCAGATGATTTTGCCATGATGGCAGAAGTGGTAACGCGCGCATACTCGCGCAGGAAGGAGGAAGGGAAAAAAATGCCTGACCTCGTATTGATTGACGGGGGAAAAGGACAGTTAAATGCTGCCCTGGCTGCACTTTCCGGACTTGGCTTGGAGCTGAATATAGCGGCGCTTGCAAAGGAATTTGAGTATATTTTCCTTCCGGGAAAAGATGCGCCGGTCATTTTGCCAAAAGAATCGCCAGCGCTTCAGTTATTGCAGAGGATAAGGGATGAAGCCCACAGGTTCGCCCTTGGATACCACAGGAAACTGCGGGGAAAGAAACTGAGGGAGTCGGAACTTGATGGGATAGCAGGTATAGGAGAAAAGAAAAAACACTCTCTGCTTGGGCATTTCGGGTCGGTTGAGGAA
>JBAQYK010000010.1:0-3767 GCA_049299995.1 Candidatus Methanoperedens sp. | reverse complement strand
ATACAGGAGATACCACAGACAACCTTGCACAATCCTTGACCGACCGGAACAGCAAATCCCTCGCATCACCCGAAGGCCAGCGTGCACACAATACCTTAGCCGGGAAAGGAAGGACGAGCCATAAAGGAATGGAATTATCTAATGCGAATCGAGCCGCGTGGGAATCCAATCCATACGCGCCGCCAGTAATCCACATAGCGCCCGGGAAATCCGAATTAATCTTGGCCAGGGATTGCGCCACATCACCGTATTTCAGATGACGATGCCCGGTGAAAGCGACCTTATTAACTATATCCATAATTTAAAACCTCGAATTATTGTATGGATATTTTATGTTTTTTCGGGGCGCAGGCATTCCATTACCCTTTACATCAAAGCGGTTGAACCTTCTGCGTTAAATCGTATATTGCGTCCTCGGAGGTCATGCCATACCCTTTCACGTTTGGTCGCAGGGTTCTCCATGCAGAAAACTGGACTGTCATGGCTCCATACCCCTGGTCTACTAAAAAGCTCTTCCTGTTGTCCTCGGTTTCTACCTGAGAGAATGCGCCATAAAGATGTAGTGACTCTATTACAAAGCGCCTGCCATCCTCAAGCTCGATTATATCTCCAGCACTTGCGCTTGGTGCGGTCCTTGGTGTTTCTTCACTCCGCTCACGCTTTAATATTATTCCCAGAACACTCTCTAACCTTCTGCCTGATAACAATTCTGCCTTAAAATCCAGCGGTTCCGTTAAATTACCTTCTCTGGAAGGATACTTTCTGAACTTGTCCCAGTGGAGTATTAATTTATAGTTCATAGTTTCACCTCGTCTTTATCCATGCGGCTCTGGCAGCATATGATGTCTGCTATTGATATAGTATCCCCGCATTTCCACCCAGGAGACAGGACGAACCTGTTCCACCGTACATGCTCAGGCCAATCCGCGCCCGCGATGAAGCACTGTTTCCCGCCCCGCAATTGAATCCCATGATTCTGGAATGGGAATTGTATCACTGAAACCCCCGGCAGTCCGCCATCATACGCTTCCGGGAGCGCCGGATCTTGTATGGCTTCAATTCTTATCCAGTCACCCGGCCCTTCCTTGCGCCAGACAGTTCCCGGTTTGAGATCTTCAGCCAGAGCAAAACCATCACAACCCGTTACAATACCGTCTTCGATATCGTGGCCAAGGGCACACATACCGACTGACCGGTTTCCGCAAAGCCGGCAAACATGCCTGATATCATTCATATCAGTATCCCTGGATGTCTCATCAAGGGGGTCTTGAATGAACCATCGTTTTGTATTAAAATCCATCTGGATTACAGTATCACGGAATCCTTGCTTGTGGAAATATATTGCATCGGCTTTCTTAGCGCCTTCAATTGCATCTTCAATTCCGGTCTTAATGACACCTTCTGTAAACCCAAGCGCATCTAACCGCGCCTTTATGTATACTATTGAAACTTCTTTCATAGTTATAATAAACCTCCATTAACCATACGTGCTGCAACCTCTGTGTTATACAGGTACAGGATATAATTCATCTGATGACGGGGCCCGGAATAATGAACCTCAATATGATACCCGGTATTGCGCAACTGTGTTAAAACCCTGGCAACTTCGGTTGACTCGCCTTTATACCAGCGCACTCCTGCTTCCTGCAAGAGTTCAATGAAGAACGGACTGTCGTGGTGCCCATGCGTTAATAAGCAATTAATCAAATCATTTACTGATGTTATCGGTGCCCAAAGGAAGCGCCCCGAGTACTTGTTGAAATCGGCGCTGCTGACGTTAATGAACTTTGTCAGGTCTGTGTTCCTGCATTTCCTGCACCTATTAAGCTGCCCTATGTTCGTAATGCCCCAATGCACCTTCTTACAAACCGTGCACATGATGCCCTTTTTCTCAGTCTCTGGTGGTTTGAAAACAACATGCTTCGATTGTTCCCATAGTTCAGGTCTCATTATTTGTGGCATGGTCTCACACCTTAATCGGCGCGCAATCAATACAATGATGTCTTTTCAGTGTAAATTCAGTGGTGAGCGCCTTGCCGCAGCCATGGCAGTCTATGTCACCCACATACCATTCAACCAAAGATATCATATTTTTGCTCATATTTCAAACACTTCGAATTATTGTATGGCTATCTTATATTCTCATTAGAAAAATAGCTGGGGACGCTCTCGCAGCCCCAAGAGTCTTTATATCTATGACTTTTTCTTATATACGTTCAGTCCAATCTTGACATCCTCTTTTCCAGGCACAGCTTTGTTGCCCTCGGTCGATGCGATGATGATGGTCTTTCCAGACGTTGAAGGACCGAACTCTTTTGAAAGGTCTACTTTGATGGTCAGGATATTGCCATCAAGCGTGAGGTCTACGTTCTTCATCGTTTTCACGCTCCTGCTGGCTTCAGGACACCGTTTTTGGGTTCGTATACTCTACCTTCGCCCATCAATTCCTTGATTGCAGCCTCCATTTGAATCAGTGTTATCCCGGCGCCTTTACACGGGTTACCCAGGGCAGTATATTTGACTCCTTCGCCTTTCTTGTTCTGGGTGATAATCTGCTGCTCAACGAAGCTCTTTATATCCTCGTTCGACATAGGCTTATCAGATGGCGCTGCATCAGGAGCCTTTACAGCAGGCGCATGGGCTGCAGGAGATACTGAAGATGAAGGCGCAGGTGTAGAAGCACCTGCATCATCTTTCAAGGACAGCAAAGCTTTGTTGACAAGCTGTTTATAGCTCTCCACTTTCGTATTGTAATGCTCTCTCGCCTTCACAGCATCAGGCTCACTGCCTGCAAGCTTCTCAAGTCGTTTCAGGGTAAGCATCGCTGTATCCACAACCCATCGATCCCTCGTCGCCGCATCCACGATATGCATGGACTCAGCCCTTATCGATGTCAGGACATTCCCTTCTTTTGTCGTGTATGCTGTCGGTTTCCCTATCACAGCCACAAACTCTGGCGGCGTAGTCCTTGATAAAATCTGCGCAGCCTCGGGCTGGTACTGTCCTGCGGTTACGAAGAACGCACCCGTGGGATCTACTACGCGCCCGCGCCAGAACTCAGAATCGGTTCCTACATCTTCCTTCTCGGTCAGCACACCCACAACAAATACCCGGTTGCATTTTGCGCCGGTCGGGGTGATGAGGTACTGCGGTGAGAACTGATCCTGCCCTTCCTTCACCTGCATGTTTGATTCCTTTAACTCTACAGCGAATAAACGATGCGCTACTTCACGGATATATCCATTTTCAGCCATTATTTCGCCTCCTGTGCGATTGGTGCAGCAGATGCTGCCAGTATTCTCTTCATATCTTCATCCATTGACTTGACATCCGGTTTTATTGATTCCACAAGCAGGAACCTGTCAAGTTTAGCTCCGCTTACCACATAATACCTGCCCACGAGCTTGCTCTTTATCATATCGAGCACAACAGCCTGGTCAAGCGCTTCGGTTGCCATCTCTTTTGCTTTATCAAGGGTGATGCCTGTGAGAGCTTCCGTGATTTCCCTGTTAAGCAGGATATCCTGCACACGCTCGCCATCGTCCATGACAGCTTTGACGCGCAGGTCGTAGAGCCCTTCCACTTTCCCGTGTTCGCCGCATGCGCCTTTTACTAATGCCCTGTTGCACTCGGGGCAGCGCTTTATCAACCCGGAACCGCCCTGTAGGTCCACAATTGCGCCGCTGAATTCAGTGGGTGTGGAGCTGACTGCAATATCCTCGGTTATGGGTATTATTTCGCTCGTCTTATTGAGCATGACGCTGAAC
>JBAQYK010000009.1:0-4425 GCA_049299995.1 Candidatus Methanoperedens sp. | reverse complement strand
TTGCAGATGCCCAGAACGCAGGAAAGGTGGCGCCTGAGAAAACAGCAACTCCACTGCCAACAAAAGCACCAGGATTTGAAGGACTCCTGCTTATTTTGGGTCTGTTAGCAGTATATCTCTTAAAAGGTATTCGGAGAACTTGATGGAAATTAAGCAAGGAAAAAAAAGTGGTAACAATGCCTCATAAAAAAACGATTATATTAGGCGGCTTTATACTATTATTTGCTGTGCTCATAGTACCCGGCGCACTTGCAGACAATTCATGCATAAATTGCCATGAAAAACTTTCGGCTTTTAGTGAAAAAGAAAAAGAACTAAATGAAGTAAGGATTAAACACCTGCAAAGGAACGTTGCCTGTTCTCTTGAATGTCACGCCGATACTATTGATAAAATTGCAAAAAGCAATTATGAACTGTGGACAAAATCCAAACATGCGATGTTTAACGTCACATGCAACAATTGTCACGGCGGCGACCCGGGTTCGGGTATAAAAGAGAAAGCGCATATCGGAGTCGCCAGGTCTTCTGAATCTAACAGCACTATTTTTTACAGGAATGTGCCTGAAACCTGTGGAAAATGCCACACTGATGAGTTAAACCAGTTCAGGAATTCTGCGCATTACCAGAGATTAAAAGCGCTAAAACAGGCTCCTACATGCGACACCTGCCATCAGCCCCATGAATTTAAGGTAATGAATGTCAGCGAGTTCCATGACTTATGCAGCCAGTGCCATAATACTGACATGAGAATCGCCCCATCCGATGCGCCTGACAAAGCGATTACAGCACTTGAAAATGCGCAAAAATTGAAGAATGAAATAAAATTAGCTGATAACGCTATAAAACAGGCAAAAACGGAAGAAAAAGATGTATCAGCGGCGCAGAAAGACCTTGATAACGCCATGTCAATCAGGGATAGTCTCCCAGTCCTCTGGCATGCGTTTGACCTGCCATCATTTGAAAAGGTAATAGACGATGGTATCAAGGCTGCCGAAAAATCAAAGCAGGAAGCTGGAATCCCTGTGGCTAAGCCTTCAACTCCTGGATTTGGTACAATAGTTTCATTTACAGGAATTATTGCAATATTCCTGTTATTGCGCAGAAGATAAATGAGGTGTAAAAAGAATGAATAAAAAACGAATAAATCATATCATATTACTGCTCGTAATAGCGTTACTGCTATATGCGCCTACTTTAGCTTCAGCAAGACCTGAATATGCAGTTAAGGAAAGCAAGAATTGCCCCTCCTGCCACACCAGGGATGGACCTCCGCAGCTTAACGAGCTGGGGGGCTATTATGGAACCCATAATCATTCACTGCAAGGGTTTGTCCCATCGCCCAAACTGACACCCACGCCTGTTCCCACCCCAGAAATCGAGATAGGTGTGCATATGAATACATGGGATGTAGGTTTGACAGCGTTGGCTGCTATTTTAGTTATGCTTGTCCTGATTTTTGTTATACGGTTATGAGGTGAATTGATGCATATCGAAAAAATTGAATACGGACCTGAAAAAGAAGGACTCTGGTCACATGTTGCTTTTATCCTTATAATTTTATTGACTCTGGCTGCCGCGGGGATAACAGGCGCAATCATCTGGAAGATCCTGTCCAGCGAACCTGCCGTGGCGTCTACAAGATCGTTCATTGAAGACGTGGGAAAATTGTTAGCATACCTGCTGTTTGTTCTGGCAGCCATTTTGTACCTGTATGTGAAAGGATTGCTGCAGGACGAATACGTTACTACGCTGGAGTGAGAGCATGGATGACAAAATAATTAATATTACAATCACAAGAAGAAAACTCACTGAAATTCTAATCGGGCTTGTCGCATTGTTTTTTGCGGGAGGCGCACTTGCAACGATATTGGAATATCTATGGCCGCTAGCAAGCGATAAGAGCGCATCCAGTGAAGTGAAAATAGCTACTGTGGATGAAGTACCGACGGGAAGCGCTAAAAAGTTCATGTTCAACGGAAAAGCTTCTGTGCTTTTACACATGCCAGCCGGTTTCAGGGCATTCGGGTCAGTATGCACGCACCTTGGATGCATTGCTTACTGGAAGCCTGAGGAGAATGTTGTATTCTGTCCCTGCCACCTGGGCAAGTTCGACCCGAATACAGGCACTGTAATCTCAGGACCGCCTCCGTCTCCCTTGCCTGCAATTGATATCGTTGTGAAGGAGGGCGCGGTTTATGCGCTCAAATGGAAAGACCCGGACTACGTGAAGACCATTTCATTCTATGCCGGAGCGGCGTGAGGTGTTTATATGACTCTGAATGAAAAGATTTACAAATGGCTCGATGAAAGGTTTAAATTAAGTGAACTCCTGCCGCCAATAGTCAAGCACCCTGCGCCATTGAGTGTTGTTTCAAACCCTCTCTATTGCCTTGGCGGGACTGCTTTCCTGTGTTTCCTGATTCTTGTTGTTACGGGAATCTTCCTGGCAATGTACTACAAGCCTACCCCTGCTGAGGCGTATAAGAGTGTGGAACATATTATGACAGTAGTTCCGATGGGAAGCCTGATCAGAAGCGTACACCACTGGGCAGCAAATACCATGATAGCGGCTGTGATGCTCCATATGATAAGGATTTACTTCATGGGCGCTTACAAGAAACCGCGAGAATTGAACTGGGTCGTGGGCATATCATTGTTATTGATTACCACAACCTTCGGTTTCTCGGGGTATCTGCTCCCGTGGGACCAGCTCGCATTCTGGGCAACAAAAATAGGAACCGGGATTGCAGGTTCAATACCGGTTATTGGCGGATACATTTCCTTAATCCTTGTAGGTGGGAACGATATCGGCGCTGAGACGCTGACACGCTTCTTTGCAATTCATGTAATGATCCTTCCAATGACCATTGCAGTCCTGCTCGGATTGCATTTCATGATGGTCAGGATACAGGGTATTTCAGGGAGGCTTTAATATGGCAATAATAGAAGTTGAAAAACATGAAGTTGAGGAGGAGCGAAAGCTAGAGCCAGTACGTGTGCGTGGACTTCCGTTTTTCCCGCATTTCCTGCTCAGGGAAGTAGTGGTGATGTGTCTCATTGCAGGCGGGCTGATATTACTGGCTTCGATATACCCCGCTGGGTTGCTCAAGCCGGCTGACCCGTTTGATACGCCTTCCCCGATATACCCTGAATGGTATTTCCTGTACGTTTTCGGCTTCCTGAAATTCTGGACATGGGACATAGGACCTATACCTGCGAAGATTATCGGTGTAACAGTGCCTATGGTTCTGTGGTATGGTCTCCTGATACTGGTGCCTTTCATCGACAGGAATCCGTCTTCTGACATCAGGAAAAGGAAGTTGGCGGTTACGTTGGGAATTATTGCCCTGATAGGTGTACTGTATTTCACATACTACAGCATTGTTTACCATTGATGAAAGTGTCGAAATCAAAATATGAGAAGATAGACGCAGCATCCAAGATAATAGGGCTGATATTGCTGGCGGTCAGCATAGATAATGTATCAAAGGGCAATTATTTCATTGCCCTTGCTCTTTTTGGCACAGGCGGGATAATAAGTATCGTACCTGTGTTTATCGAGGTTGATAGCTGAGGGTGAGGAGCTTCTTTAACTCGTTCTCATTTACCCTGTAGGTGAAGACTTCTTTTCCATCTATTTCGATTACAGGTATCAGGTACTTGTATTTTTCAAAAGCCGGTTTGTCTTTTTCGATATCTATTTCGGTCAGCGAAAAAGGGAATTTTTTCTGGAGCTTTAGAAGCGTCTCCTTAGCTATGTCGCATAAATGGCAGTTTTTTTTAGAGTAAATCGTTATATTGACCATATGGGATTAGATTTTAGTTACCCTTTAATACATCAAAAACCTATCCGAGAGTTATGGTATGTGAAGAATTCACCCGAAAATTTGACGATTATAAAAACATCCGAAAACAAAAAAAACTTTTTGGAACTTTCGGTTTCAGGGGCATCGTAGAGACCCCGTATTCAACCCCGTATTTAAATACGGGAACTAGGGGGACTAATGAGGGGATGGGCGCCGAAAAGGCTAAACGTGTGGGCGGCGCGCTGGCAGCATATCTGGGGGAAGGAAAAACCATTGCTATCGGAAAAGACCCCCGAATCTCTTCTCCCATGCTTGAGGAAGCGCTTGTGGAAGGAATAATAGAACACGGCTGCAATGCGCTTACACTCGGGATAATAACCCCGAATACGCTCTCGCTTGAAGTTGGCAGGCAGGCTGATGCAGGCGTGATGATAACAGCTTCGCACAATCCGCCTGAATATAACGGCATAAAATGCCTGAGCAAAAGGGGTATGGCATTCTCTCCTGAGGAAGACCTTGCGCTTGAGAAGATATATTTCGGTGAATCTGCAAAAACCGAACCGCAGATAAAGGCGCCCAGAGTCACGCCTCTGGAGGGCGTGTCCACGCATGGCAACGC
>JBAQYK010000008.1:0-4603 GCA_049299995.1 Candidatus Methanoperedens sp. | reverse complement strand
AGTGCAACACCCAGGTGCAGCGATGATGAGCCCAGTTTTCCTACATACCCTTCTTTTTCAAACCTGATTGTTTTACTTTTTTTAAACGTCAGTATCAGGACAAGACTTTGTACTCCTACCATAATTGCAAGGATAAAACCCAGTCCTGTACCGATTCCCCGCAAAAAAGTAAGGATAATAGTCATTCCCATTACAAGAGCGCTGAATTTTATCAAAGTATCCTGTTCAAAAAGCCTTTTCGGGATGCATAAGCCAAGAGAAATAAGAAGCAGCACCATGAAGGGATAAAGGTACGAATTCATGTCATCTATGTACTTGATATACAGGGGTGTCCTTGTCCACTGGGGATTGGCTGCAAAATAATTGTAGTATGTAATGCCGTAAACACACACCAGACCTATCGCAAAAAGAATAAATGTTGTCAGGATGATGAGATAATAATCATATTTTTGCATCTGGGATTTCATGGCTGCACCACCGAATGAATCCCCGGAACAATATATGTGAGAAGATACGTGAATACCAGAGACGCAAAACAGGTTATACCGAGATATGCGGTGGCTCTCCACATTTTTTCCCGGTGCGCATAAATACGGGCATGCAGGTATGCGCTGTAAAGTACCCACATCATTATCGAACCTGAGATTTTAGGGTCCCACCACCATGCGCTGTCTTTCCATGCCTCCACAGCCCAGGGATAACCGATAAGCATTCCGGTAGTGAGCAGGATGTAACCGGGCTTTGCATACCTGTAGGCAATCTCGTCATAGAGCTTATCGCGTTTGATGAGCATGTAAACACATGCAGCAGCAGTGATGATAAGCGAGGCATAGGCAATGAACAGCATGGGTGGATGTATCCACATGTATGTTGAATTATAGTAGAAGGTAATGCGCCCGTAAAGCGTTCCTGCGAGTTGAAAAATACCTTCGTCCCCGGCTGCAAGGGCGGCATACCATCTGGAAATTTCATTATGCACTATCGGCAGGGGTTCTTTAAAAGGATTCGAGAAGAAATATACGAGCGCTGAAAAAACGGATAAGACTATACCAAGAAGGGAAACAAGGTCTTTCCTGCGCTTCACAGTCAATGCAAAAATCATTGAAACCATCGCCCAGAAATAAAGTTTTTCAGACTCAATCCATAAAGGAATTGCGAAACGGCTGCTCCCAACCGGTATCATCTGCCGCAGAAAATCCGGGTATTCAATCAGCACTGTATTATAAACCTGTATATGGAACCACGCGAGAAAAATGAATCCAAGGATGTAAAGCCCTGTATTAATATACAAACATTTTATTAAATAATCATAATATTTTTCTTTTTTCAGGAGATAAAGAATTGAAAATAATCCCAGGAATAACGACATTATAAAAATATATGTAATCACAGGCTGCCCGATAATGCCAAGATATTCCCTTGCTGCTGTGTACTCGGAAAAACCCATTACAATTCAATCTCCCCGACAGGTTTGCCGTCTATTGTCCGGGGCGAAAGCCAGTCTATGAGCTTCAACAGGTCTTCCATGTTTTCGGCAGTTATCTCAACATATATCGAACCCAGGCTTTCCTCGCCAGCCGGAAAATTCACTTTTCCCATGAAAGCCACCTGTTTATTCAGGCGAAATTGTGTGGTATCGCCTGAAATTCCATCCAGGAGAATATTTCGCGCAGTATCGAGAATCCGCTCCTCTCTTAAACGCTGGTGGAGCAAACGCAGGCTTTCAAGGTCTCCCTCGCCGTAGAGTATGGGGATTCCAAACTCCCGGATAGAAAGTTCAACAGGAAATAAATTGGTTATGGCGGTTTTTACTTTTTCTTCAATTTCAGTGGGATAAACGGGCGCAGAGACATTTACAGTTGCTTTCATAAATTCCCGAACAATTCCTGGATTTGTTTTTGGAATTTTTCGATAGAGCCGGTATTTTCAATTGTCACATCAGCCTTTTCTATTGCCTTATCCAGTCCCCAGCTTTTCTCGCGCTCATCCCGCCTTTTTAATTCCCCGGTTTTGTTCATATCATCAGTTCTGGCGCGTTTTGTTATCCTCTCGAACCTGAGTTCAAAAGGCGTATGAATGGCTATAAGCTTAAAATCACTGCCGAATTGCTTTTTAAAATACTCTATTTCATTAATATTCCTGATACCGTCAACTACAACCACGGGAGATTTCAACAAGCGGATTTTCGGGACGCATCTTTTCGCGATTACGTCCATCCCTTCTTCCCTGCGCAGCGCAGTCCCGGTTCCGCCTATATTCTCATCAGTCGGCGGTAAGTCTCGTTTTGCCGTTTCCTCTCTCACAACATCGCCCATATTTACAACAGGGATGCCAAGCTGACGTGCAATAGCTGCAGCCTCGGATTTACCGGATGCGGGCATTCCTACAAATGCAATAAGCTTCATGGGACGGATAAATCTTGCTGGAAGATAATAAATCTATGTAATGTTTATATGCTATAAGTCCACAATATACGTTTATGGCAAATGCGATAGCAAAGACTCCTGTTACTGGCGGTACAATAAAAACTGATGCTGAAGCTGATATAAAAGAATTGCAGGAAACAGTGGAATCCCTGAGAGATCAGGTAAAAGAGATGCATTCAAGGCTTCTTGAAGCTGCAATCCTGAATAACAAATATATCCAGACTGTACAGGAATACCAGAAGCAGATAGAACAGTTGAAGAAACCGCCACTTTTTATTTGCAGCATTGTGGAACTGCTCGACGATATGGCGCTTTTAAGGCAGCACGGGAGCAACCAGGAAATAGTAACTGTGGTGCCTGATGATATTAAGCCCGAGATAGAGGCGGGGGCACGTGTTGCTGTTACAGGCAACCTCGCTATTGTCAAGGTATTTTCAAAGTCGGTTGACGTAAGAGCACGGGTAATGGAACTGATAGAAGCTCCTGATGTGGATTACAATATGATTGGCGGCTTGCAAAAGCAAATCGAGGAAGTTATAGAAACGCTTGAACTTCCGCTTACAAACCCAGAGCTTTTTGTTGACGTGGGAGTGGAACCTCCTCACGGCATATTGCTTTACGGACCTCCGGGGAATGGGAAAACACTCATTGCAAAAGCTGTGGCGCACAGAGCCAAGGCGACCTTTATCAGGATGAGCGGGAGCGAGCTTGTGCAGAAATACATAGGCGAGGGGGCGCGTCTTGTTAGGGATGTGTTCAATATCGCGCGTGAAAAAGCCCCCAGTATTGTTTTTATCGATGAGATAGACGCTGTGGGAAGCAGGCGAACCTATGACGGCACCACGGGTTCTTCTGAAGTGAACAGGACGATGGTGCAATTGCTGGCTGAACTTGATGGTTTTGACACGCGCGGGGATGTGAGAATCGTGGCAGCCACAAACCGCATCGACCTTCTTGACCCTGCGCTGCTGCGACCCGGCAGGTTTGACAGGATTATAGAGGTGCCTATGCCTGATGCGGATGGGCGCATGGAGATATTTAAGATTCATACACGGAACATGAAACTTGAAGGCGTGGATTTTGAGGAGCTTGTAAAAATTACCGAGGGATTAAACGGGGCTGAATTGAAAGCCATAGTCACGGAGGCGGGCATGTTCGTAATCAGGCGAAAAGGCAGGGCTGTTACCATGCAGGATTTCAAGGATGCCTATAACAAGATGATTATCAAGGAAGCAAGGGAGGAAGTGGCGGGGATGTTCGTGTGATTATCCGATTTTCCCCTCAATCTTTTCAGCAAGCCCTGTAATATGCTCGATATTCTCAGCCCTATCCTTCTTGTATTTCGCGCTCACCGCAGCAAAAACATTGCCTTTCAAAAACAGCAGGTTATACGTAATCCCGTCGCTTTGCTTTTTCTTTAAAAGAACCGACGACTCGCCAATGGTTTTTGTTTTTAAAGGTCTTCCGTATCCGTTCTTCTTTAAATATTCCGCATCCGCATTATACGCATTATTCGCCCCTTCACGATTCTGGTATGTTGTAATCACCTGTATAATTACATCCTTCTTATCCTTTAATAAACAGCTAAAACAACCTTCGGAAAAACCCCAAGATTTCAAATCCTCTGTCGTGGCATAATTAAAACACAGTTCAGGCTCGGTTGCAAGCGTGCATACGTTTTCATGTACTGTTTCCGTGTCGTCTCCGGCTTCAGCCCGTGTAAGTGCAATATCAATAGAACGTCCTGTCATGTATCGCAATAGATGCAGAAGTTGAATATGAAATTATCGCCGGAATAGTAAATTCAGCTAATCAGGATTCGCCAGTCAGATAGAATAACTTATTAATATCCTTGATTATATTTGTAGGTTGGTGGCTTAAAATGTTTAAGGCAGTAATAGGCGCAGAAAAACTAAAGGATTCGATAGAAGCGGTATCCACACTCGTAGATGAAGCTAAATTCAAACTTACGCCTGAGGGTATATCTGTCAGGGCTGTAGACCCAGCCAATGTTGCCATGGTGAGTTTTGACCTTTCAAAAGATGCCTTTGATTCCTTCGAAGCGACAGAAGGGGAACTCGGCATCGACCTCACAAAATTGAACGGGATAATGGAAATGGCTGACAAGGACGACAATATCGAACTTGAACTTGACGAGACTGCCCATAAACTAATTG
>JBAQYK010000007.1:0-5762 GCA_049299995.1 Candidatus Methanoperedens sp. | reverse complement strand
CATTATCATATAACTCCGCCATTCAATGTATTTGGTTATGTTATACTAAATTAATAAAACCTTGCTTTGTGTTTATTCGCATACGCGACGTTATTTCCTGTATTTCTCCAATATTTTCATGAACCCGGCTACATCTACAGGCTTTGGAACATATTCATTAAATCCTACGGTGAGGAACCGCTCCCTGTCGCCTTTCATTGAGTATGCCGTTACAGCGATTGCAGGCGTATTCTTATAAGCGGGTTTGCTTTTGATAATCTTAGTCGCAGCAACGCCGTCAATACCCGGAAGTTCAATATCCATGACTATCAGGTCATAAACCGTGTTTTCCGCCTTCTTAACCGCTTCTTCCCCGTTCGCCGCTGTTTCAACCGCAAAGCCGCATGCTGTGAGCATCTCAACCACAAGTTCCATGTTGAGGGGATTATCCTCAACCACAAGCGCTTTTGTCATTTATTTTTTCCTCCTTTTTTAGTTTCCAATGGGATTGAAAATGTAAACTTGCTGCCCTCTCCGAACTTGCTTTCTGCCCATATCCTGCCGCCATGAAGTTCCACAAGCTGCTTTGTAATAGCAAGCCCAAGCCCTGTGCCTCCGTATTTCTGGCTGATTCCGGATTCAAGCTGCTCGAATTTATGGAAAAGCCTGCCAATATTTTCTTCCTTAATACCGATGCCCGTATCTGAAACAGAAATCTGCGCCATATCGCCTTCTTTTTTCGCTGTTATGGTTACAGCCCCCCCTTCTTCCTTACTGAATTTCACGGCATTGCTGAGTAGATTGAAAAGAACCTGCTTGAATCTCTGCTTGTCAGCCTCTATGAACTCAAGTTCCGGGTCGATTTCCGTTTTCAGGAGCACTTTATGCTTCATTGCCTTTTCTTTTATGAGAGATAACGTCTCTTTAATGGTTTCAGGCACTGACATCTTATCGGGCACAAGTTCTATTTTCCCGGCTTCTATCTTGCTTAAATCGAGAATATCATTGATAAGGCTGAGCAGGAAGTTGCCGCTGTTATTAATATTGTCAACAAAATGCTTCTGCTTTTCATTCAACTCACCAGCCAACCCATCGTTCAAAAGCTGTGAGAAACCCAGGACAGCATTCAATGGCGTCCTTAATTCATGGCTCATGCTCGCAAGGAATTCGCTCTTGGCTTTGTCTGCAGCTTCAAGGCGCAGGTTTTCAAGGCGCAAAGCTTCAGCCTTCTTGCGTTCGGTGATGTTAGTAATCATCTTCAGCGCTCCATTATATTGTCCCTGTTTGTCAAATATCGGAGCGCTGGAAACAATAGCCCACAGGTTTGTTCCATCTTTTTTGGAAAACCTGAAATCATATGTTTCTATAATCCCCTGTTTACGTCTTTCCAGATAACTTTCAGCATCGATGCGCGCATCTGCGTCCATGAAATCAAATAAATCCCTGCCGAGCATTTCCTCTTCCGTGCAGCCCAGCATTTGCGCCATATTGGAATTTACATAGCTCGTTTTCCCCGATGCGTCTATCGTCCATACGCCTTCATTGGCAGTCTCAATAATCGTGCGGTATTTCTGCTCGCTCTCACGAAGTGCCTCAGTAGCTTTTGACCGATCTATTGCAATAGCAGCCTGCCCTGCAAGCGTCGAAAAGAACACAATATCGTCTTTTGCAAAATCTTTTGAACTATGGGTGAGAAGATGCATGATACCTATTATTTTGTCATGTGCCACCATAGGCACGCCAAGATAAGAGACTATTTTCATGTCCCTGATTCCTTCATAGTGTATCTGCACACGGGACTCAAACTCAAGGTCATACACAGCGATCGCCTCTTTTTCTTTCTCAAACCACTCCATCATATCTTCTGAAATAGACAAAATATCTTCCTCGATAATCTCACCAGTTGGCAGCCGAACAAGAGACATGCCATTGTTCAGCAGGCATATTGCCATCACATCCCCGCCAAGCTCCTTTGGGACATTTGTTATGACATATTTTATAATATCGTGTATCGGCGCATCCGACAGGACTTTTGAGTCAATGGACTGCAGAGTCCGGATGCGCATAATTTGCTTCTGGGTATTCTCCTCAGCCAGCTTGCGCCGGACGTTGGCGCGATCAATATCGCCGCCCACTATTTCAGCAATCTTAGTTATAATGCTCCCGATGATGAACAGGGATAAGATAACCAGGATAGAGGATTCCAGTACGAGGTTGGTTGTATGCGAAAATACAACGATATGCAGCCATCCGTCAATCACGATGAAAGCAAATGTAACCGGAAGAAATGCACGCATTAATCTTGCCCGCACGGAATGACCGATGAACAAACGTAGTGGCAGGTAATCCGGACCCACAGCAGTTATGAGTCCAAAACTCAAAAATACAAAAGCGATTGCCGTTGTCAGAGCCACAGGTATTATCGTCCCGCCGTAAAGCAGCGGCGTGCCATACAAATAACCAAGCAAAATCACCAGTCCAACAGAAAGTACAGAGGTGGTAAGATAAGCGGCTATACTTTTAGTACGCTGTTTTCCTTTTTGAGAAAAGAGCAGCAGTGAAAGAGCTAAACTGGATAACACAAAACATGCGGCAGTGATTGGCGACATTCGCCCGACAGGAACCTGGTCGAACTTTTCGGGATTAGGTAACAGGATTCGTTCAATTTCAAATCCTGAGCCTGTGAGAAACTCAGCAAGTATTATAAAACAGATAACCAAAATAACCGCCACTCCGACTTTGGAGAACTTTCTGGCAGTAAGATTGTCTGGCTGGTACGAATATACTAATAAAGCCGCGCCTGAAATGAAAAAGAATATGGCTGTGCTCGGCGCCATGGGTATGTAGTCAGGACTTATTCTTGTTATGATAAGCCAATTAAGTAACCAGCCTGCAAGAGCAAGCCCACTGATACTGATAGTAATTACAGCACTTACGATAGCCAGACTATCTAAACCGGCTTCTGAATGTGTATCATCCTTCCGCTCGTCCATTTTCAATTTTCACCTTTCTTCTTCGCTACAAGCGGCAGTGTAAACGTGAACGTACTGCCTTCTCCGTATTTGCTCTCTACCCATATTTTTCCTCCGTGAAGTTCCACAAGCTGCTTTGTAATCGCAAGCCCGATTCCCGAACCGCCGTATCTCCGGCTTGTTCCCATATCCACCTGCTGGAACATCCTGAATAATTTCCCCATATCCTCTTCCTTAATCCCTATTCCCGTATCAGAGACCGAAAACTTCGCCATATCGCCCTCTTTTTTCGAAGTTACAATAACGGTCCCACCTTCAGGCTTGCTGAATTTCACTGCATTATCAAGCAGGTTGGAGAATATCTGCTTGAATCTCTTCCTGTCTGCCATTATAAACCCGAGTTTGGGGTCTAATTCTTTTTTAACCAGCAAATTACGACTCGCTGCGGATGGTTTTATCAGGTCAAGGGTTTCCTCTATGGTTTCAGGCACAGCCACTTTCTCAATAGTGAGTTCCAGCTTCTTTGCTTCTATCAGCGTCAGGTCAAGAATATCTTCTATGAGGCTGAGCTGGCGTTTTCCGCTTTTAAGAATATTGTCTACGAAATGTTCCTGTTTCTCATTCAGTTCTCCAGCCATCTTCCCTTTCAGCAGTTCTGAAAACCCCAGTACCGCATTCATCGGGGTTCGAAGTTCGTGGCTCATGACTGATAAAAACTCAGACTTTGCGCGATTTGCAAGAGCAAGGCGCTCGTTTTCAAGGCGCAGTTCTTCCGCTTTCTTGCGCTCTGTGATATCCTCAACTATCTCTACCACAGCTACGACCCTGCCTTCTTTATCCTTGATGGGGGAAGAGACTACCCTGTAATTTATGACTTTGTCGCCCATTGGGGTTTCTGTTAGGGACATATGAGTCTCGCCATCCTGCAGGGTCTTACAGGTGGGACAATATGAACATAGATCATCCCGCGGGGGCTTGTTAAACGCCGCGTAGCAGATGGGTTTTTTCGTTACGTCAATATCCGGGAACCATTTCTTCATCTGGTTGTTCAGGGATAATACTTCCATCCTCGGGCTTATGAGCGATATTCCGAGTCCAATATTATCTACAAGGCTCCTGTATTTTTCTTCGGATTCTTTTAATGCATCCTCGGCCCGCTTGCGTTCTGTGATGTCGAGGATAATAGCAACAAACACCCGCGATGACCCAAAGAATGTGAATTGGAGATGTACCTCTATAGGATACAGCGAGCCATCCTTGCGGCGATGAACGGTCGTAAACCGCAGCATTTCTTGTTGACCTCCAAGGAGCGGAGCGATCAGTTGCGAAAACGAATCTTTCGTAAACTCGGTTTTTAGATCAAGAGGAGTGAGTGAACGCAGTTCATCAATCGTATATCCAAGGTTTTTCCGTGCGCCTCGATTAACTTCAATAAACCTTAGCGTGGCGGCATCGAAAATGTAGATTTCATTCAATGATTCTTCGACGATCCGGGCAAGATCGGCAGCATGCTCCTCAGCCCGCTTGCGTTCTGTGATGTCCCTTGCCACATGAATGACGCTAATGACCTTTCCGGTTTCATCCTTTATTGGCGATGTAGAGACCTCTACATATCGCTTCTCCCCATTCATGGTACAATGCACATGTTCGACGTTTGCATATTTTCCGGTTTCCAGAGTCTCCAGAAGAGGACAGATATCATCCGGGGGAACACATGGCTCTGTACGTTTGTGGGTTATCTCATAACAGGTTTTTCCTATTAAGTCCTCTCTCTTTAACCCATATATTTTCAGGAAAGGTGTATTCACGTCGATTATCCTGAAATCATTGGCATCAACAACAGAAATAGCGTCGTTCATGCTGTTCACGACTGTTTCGATAAATTCCTTTGATTTTTTAAGCGCATCCTCTGCCCGCTTGCGCTCTGTTATGTCCCTGATTATACATGAAATGCCGATAACATTTCGGCTTGCATCCCTCAGCTGGGAAACAGTCAAACTTCCCGCTATCCTGCTCCCGTCCTTGCGCAGGAACTCTATTTCAAACCCTGTAAGCCCACCCGGCACGATACTGCACGCAATCCGCTCGACTTCTGCCCTCTGGTCATGAGGAATTATTACCGGTAGGAGTTTCTTGCCTGTTATTTCCTGCGCAGTCCACCCAAAAATTTTCTCAGCGGCATTGTTCCACGATATGACCCTGCCTTCGATGTCGTGTATTATAATCGCATCATTGGCGTTGTCGAAAAGGTTTCGGTACTTTTCCTCGGATGCATGGCGGAGTTTTTCTTCGGCAATAGCCAGCTTTTCATAAGGCACTTCCACAGATAATTTATATAATGAAAGATATATAAAATAAAAACCTGCAATTTTAAGAAAATGCGCGGGCACTTCATGCGAGAAATAAATCATGTCGCTAAAAACTACGATAATAAAACCATATATTAAAAAAATTCCTAGGTTTTTTTCCGCTATCCTCCGCGTGTAAAGGTAGCTTGCGTATAGGATAATTATTGCAGTTATAAGTAGCTGCATTATCCTCACACTGGAAAGTGCCTCTTCGTGAAATGCATCAGGTATGTAGTCTTGATAAAAGATTCCGATAATAAATGATATAATAGATATCACGATGGCTGAAACGGAGAGAACCGGTTTGTTAATCAATGCGGAGAATGTATCTTTGTAGATATATGCGCTTGCAAGAAATAACGGGGCGGAAATAACCCGCGCCATGTTCCAGAAAACTACCGATTTTCCGGGTATGTTTGGCGTGATGAAATCCGGCATGAAAGTATAAGAGAGCGTATGGAAA
>JBAQYK010000006.1:0-1641 GCA_049299995.1 Candidatus Methanoperedens sp. | reverse complement strand
CGGGAATCCTGCTCATATCTCTTGCTTTTTTTGCGATAATATCAGCGGTATTCGCATACATAAAAAATGTAGTATTGAAAACGCCCGGTATAACAGGCCCCATTGCGCTTTACTGCACATTTCTCCTGGGTGTTTTCATAACCTATGAACTATACGTTATTGCAATCGCGGGAGCCGTCCTCCTCACATTCCTGCTTGCGGAAAAACGCCCCCTTCACTCATTCGCAATGAACCTTACTGATGATGAGATTCTAAGCGCTACCCGTTTTCTGGCGGTTGTTTTCATACTTTATCCCCTCACCCCTGACAAGTTATTCATGGGCGTCATCAATCCCAGGACTGTTCTTCTGCTTGTGATAATAGTAGCTACCATCAGCTTTATCAGCTTTATCGTAATGAAAAAAATGGGAACTGAGCGAGGGGTCTCCATATCCGGGATGCTTGGCGGGCTTGTGAACAGCGAAGCAACTACTGGCGCGCTTGCTGCCATAGCAAAAAAAAGGAGTGATTTGATTGAATCAAGTTACAGGGGTATAATCCTTTCAAATGCCGCAATGCTGGTACGCAATCTGGTAATAGCCTTAATAGTAGACCCGAGCGGAAAGGTGCTATTCCTGATGGCGCCGCCGCAGCTTATTATTACCATGTTTACCGTCGTAGCTGTTGTTAAATCCAGAAACCATCTGCCTGTGAGCGAGACCATACAACTGGAGTCGCCATTCGCGCTATTCCCTGCAGTAAAATTCGCTTTCGGTTTTACAGGTTTGTCTATCGTTTCAAGATTTGCTAATCTCTGGGTAGGCACTGCGGGAGTTTATGCAACAGCATTGGGAGGATTTATCAGCAGCGCCGTTGTAACCGCCTCAGCTGCCGCGCTTGCTGTCAGCGGTGATATTTCATATAGTACGGCGGCGGTGACCGCAGTGCTTGCGAGCATAATAAGTACAGGGAATAAAATTCTGCTTGTGAAATGGTCAGGTCCTCCCGCACTTTTGGGATTGATTAATAAAACCTTCACCCGCTTCATAATTTTTGGGACTCTTGTTCTGGTTCTCTGGGGAATTCTCATAAACTATACTTATTAATCGGGAAAACAATGGGATTTCCTGCGTGAGGTAGAATGTGGAATATCTCATGCAGGGACAAGTATAGAACCGGGATTTTTGAATCTCTCGGGTTTCCTGCGCCCAAGTATGTCCAGGGCAATTTCGTAGTCTCTCTGCATTATCCTGTTCTTCTGCATAAAGGGCTTCATTTTTTCCAGTAATCCTGTGATGTCGATACTCTCAAATGAAATTCCAAGTTCGGATAACCTTTTTTCTTTTTTCAGGGCATTTTCAAGAGCGGAATAATGCATTGGTCCACAGAATATCACAATAGAGGAATAACCTGACTGGTTACTCAAAACATTTAAACCATCTATGATATTCGAGAATTTTATCTCATCTTCCCTTATCTTGTAATCAAGGAATTTATCATACGAAGTTAAGAACTCAAGCGCGCTATTTATTAACTTTTTTACAATGTGGTTCCTGACTTTGTGTTTTAACATTCGTTCAAACCTGAATAAAAGTTCAGTATAAAATTTTTCGGTTTCCTCGTAAGAAACAGCCATCTGTCTTACCTGCATCGGGGTGTACC
>JBAQYK010000005.1:0-1761 GCA_049299995.1 Candidatus Methanoperedens sp. | reverse complement strand
CCTGTGCCCGTATTTTGTGTTCCACATCATGTTGGGTCCCATTTCAGGAAATACGGCGCTATTGTATTTGTTAACCAGAAGTTCAAAGGCATGTGCGCCCGTGCTCTTTTCCTTGACGCCTGCATAGAAGTTATTGTCGAATTCTATTACCTCTGTGACTTTCAGGTCGGCATCGCCTCCGGCTGCGAGATACTGCTCAACTGCCGTCTTTGCCTCATCGATTGTTATGGGGTTCGTATTTGTCCCATAAACGGCGTCATAGCCTGCGCCGCAGTGCCCTGAACCATTGCCGCCATTGGCATTCATCATGCCTCCATAGCCGCCCATCATGCCGCCGCCGTTACCCGTTCCGTAGCCCATCATTCCATTGCCGTTCCCCATCATTCCGCCATAGCCGCCCATCATTCCAGTTCCCGGCGCATTTCCGCTGCCATAGCCCATCATGCCGTTCCAGAAGCCGCCTGCCGGTCTTGCAACCGCATAGCCTGCCCCCAGCACAACAAGGATTGCCGCTATTGCTACAATTGTTTTTGTGTTCATATTGTCACCTTTTTTTTAATTTTTATTTCATGTGTAAGTTTTACTTACATAATATACTTTATATTACTAACGTATAAAGATTTCGCTTGCAAATCTATTTAAGTAAGCAACCTTCTAACCCACAATCTCCCGAGGAAACAATGCATCTAATCATAACAGAGAAACATGACACCGCCAAAAGAATCGCGGCTATACTATCTGAAAAAAAGCCGGCGAAAGAAAGAGTCACAGGTGTTGATACATATACATTCGACGGCACCATTGTAATTGGTTTGTCCGGTCATATAGTTGAAGTGGATTTCCCGAAGGAGTATAATAACTGGCAAAAAACCGATTTGAAAGAACTCATCCGTGCTGATGTATTAACAAAGTCCACGCATGCGAATATTGTCACTGCGCTTCGTAAACTCGGAAAGGAAGCAGAACATCTTACCATCGCCACTGACTACGACAGGGAAGGTGAGTTAATTGGCGTGGAAGCGCTCAAGGTGATACAAAAAGTAAATCCCGATGTATCAGCCGACAGGGTGCATTACAGCACCATAACCCCTGCTGAGATAAAAAAAGCCTTTGCAAGCCCCACTAACATCGATTTTAACCTCGCAGCCGCAGGCGAATCAAGACAGGTAATCGACCTTGTATGGGGTTCAGTGCTCACCCGTTTTGTCTCATTGAGTTCGGGACGCCTCGGCGATAAGTTCCTGTCTGTGGGCAGGGTGCAATCACCCACCCTCGCTATATTAGTAAACAGGGAAAAAGAGCGCGACGCATTCGTGTCTGTCCCATACTGGGAACTTTTTGCGATATTAGTGAACGGCGGGGAATTTGAAGCCCAGCACAAAAAAGGACGGTTTTTGGATAAGGCTGAAGCTGAAGCAATCCTGGCAAAACTCGGAAAAACCGGAACAGTGAAAAGCATTGTTCTTGGAAAAAGAAGTGAAAAACCTCCCACGCCATTTAACACAACAGAATTCCTGAGGGCTGCAAGCGCAATCGGCATCTCGGCTGCAAATGCAATGAGGATAGCGGAATATTTGTATGTCAACGGTTTCATCTCGTACCCGCGTACAGATAATACTGTTTATCCGCCATCTCTTGATACTAAAGGCATCATTGAATCTTTTTTGAATACGGAATTCCGCGAATATGCACAGAAACTCCTCACAGGAAAGCTCACGCCCACAAGGGGCAAAAAGGAAACCACAGACCACCCGCCTATCC
>JBAQYK010000004.1:0-6041 GCA_049299995.1 Candidatus Methanoperedens sp. | reverse complement strand
TCTCAACCCTGATAGCCACCAAAGCCTCGCGCGTGGTATATGCAGCCAGAGGCAGGGCAATAGCGGAATTCGGGCTGCGCCGTGCGCAGGGGGACGGGCATCTTGAAGCCACCCGCGCCACCTACATAGGCGGGTGCGCATCCACGTCCAATGTAATGGCAGGGAAGAAACTGGGTATTCCGGTATCAGGAACGATGGCACATTCTTTTGTCACGAGTTTTGACCATGAGATTGACTCCTACCGCGCCTATGCCGGGGCTTTCCCGAAACGGTGTTTTCTTCTCATTGATACCTATAACAGCATAGAAGGCGCGAAAAAAGCAGTAATCGTGGGAAAAGAGCTTGAAAAGAAAGGCGAGAGACTCCTTGGGGTGAGACTTGATAGCGGTGATTTGTGTGAACTCTCAAAACATGTACGCAAAATCCTTGACGATGCGAGGCTTAACTATGTCAAAATAGTTGCAAGCGGCGACCTTAATGAATGGAAAATAGACGAACTTATTCGAAAAGGGGCGCAAATTGATATGTTCGGGGTGGGTACAGAGCTCATCACAGGCAGACCGACACCGGCGCTTGATGTGATTTACAAGCTCTCGGATGTAGTGGAGCACGGAAAGCATATTCCCAAGATGAAGCTTTCTGAAGAGATTATAAAAGCCACGCTTCCCGGGAAAAAAAAGGTGTGGCGCATTTTTGAGAATGGAAGCTTCAAAAAAGATGTTATATCGCTGGATGAAGAAGTTGTTGATAATGCAATTCCTTTACTGGAACAGGCGGTTAAAAACGGAAAAATCGTTTGTGACAGGCACACGCTTGATGAGATAAAGCAAACAGCAACCCAAAGCTTCTCGAATTTACCCGACAAATATAAGAAACTCGATGGGGCGCCGGTGTATCCTGTAGAATTCAGCCGGGGATTGACTGCCCTTCGGGAAACTATTGTTGAGAAAATAAAAAGGGAAGAATAGTTAGAAACAACAATGAAGCCATTTGAGGAATTAAGAAGCAAATACGCCGGCTGCATGGTTGGCGCTGCCATTGGTGATGCGCTTGGAAAGCAGAACGAGGGGCTCCTCAGGGAAGATATCATCGCCAGCGGGTATATAACGAATTACGGCAAAGCCACCCCCGGCTGCCCTGGAGAAAAACTGAAGGAAGGCCAATATACGGATGACACGGAACAGATGATAGTACTCGCGCAGTCAATACTTGAGTGCGGCGGATTCAATGTAGATGATTTCGCAAAAAGAATTGCAAAATGGGGCGCTGACGCCATGAATGACCCGGCACGGAAATCGCTTGTCGGGCCTTCAAGCGCTGCAGCGATAGCCAGGTTAAATTCAGGAATGAACTGGAAGAAATCTGGAAGCGATACTCCTTCATGCGGCTCAGCTATGAGAGTTGCGCCTATCGGGCTTTTCTATGAGGTCTTAAAGGAAGTAGAGTTAAATGCTGCCCTTTCATCCATCCCCACGCACAACAGTAAAGCTGCAATCGCCGGTGCTGTAGCAGTTGCGGTCGCGGTCAGGTGCGCGCTTGATGGCATGGATTGCCACCAAATAATAAAAGAAACCCGTGCCAGAGCGTCAAACCACGATATTGGTCTTGGGAAAAAGATAGGACTTTCATACAGGTTAAGAACCGAACCGCCGCATGAAGCGTTCAGTCGGCTGGGGACTTCATATTTAGTAAATGAAACCGTCCCCAGCGCATTTTACTGTTTCTCAAGACATTTTAATTCTTCGGAAAACGCAGTTATCGAAGCGGTAAATGCCGGGGGGGATACAGATTCCATTGCCTGCATTACCGGAGCGTTGTGCGGCGCTGTTCATGGTATTGATTCTTTTCCCGGGAAGTGGATACAAGGACTTGAAAATATAGACATGATAGAGCATCTTGCAGGTTTGATTTTTGAAACGGGATAAATGTTTTAAAAATGTTGATAGGAAACGTTTAAATACTACTTGTAGTAATATATAATTCTTTCGTCTGAGGCAAAATTGAAACGATTAGGAACTGTTCTTCATACTACTGATAACCTATTGATTGTCTGTGCTGATAAAACGCTCAAAACAGATGTTTTATCTGCAAATTCAATGGTTATTACAAAAAGCATGAAAAAGCTCGGGAAGATAAAAGAAGTTTTCGGCCCGGTAAATGCTCCTTACATTTCCATCAGGATATTCAAAGAAATCAAAGACGTTGAAATCACGAAACTGAAAAACGAAAGAGTGTACTTGGCATAGAAGGAATGATGTATAAATGGCAGAAATTGAAAAAGTTAAGGAAATTGAGAAGACTGAACGCGAGAAAATAAGAGAAGGCATCAAGCAAAAAAAGGAGAAGGAAAAAGTCGGTCAGTTTGAAAAGGCTACAGTTGTGTGCCCTGAGTGCGGAAGTCATACCCTTGTGCATGACTATGAGCGGGCAGAACTTGTTTGCAACGAATGCGGACTTGTGGTTGATGCAGACTTTATTGACCAGGGTCCTGAGTGGAGGGCTTTTGACCACGACCAGAGGATGAAGCGTTCCCGTGTTGGCGCTCCAATGACCTATACTATTCATGATAAGGGTTTGTCCACAATGATAGACTGGCGAAACCGTGATTCATACGGCAAATCCATCTCATCAAAAAGCAGGGCGCAGCTTTACCGCCTGAGAAAATGGCAGCGCCGTATCCGTGTAAGCAATGCGACAGAGAGAAACCTTGCATTTGCCCTATCCGAACTTGACAGGATGGCTTCAGCGCTCGGATTATCGCAGAACGTCAGGGAAACTGCGGCGGTTGTATACCGCAAGGCAGTCGATAAGAACCTTATCAGGGGGCGCAGTATTGAAGGCGTTGCCGCCGCGGCGTTATATTCGGCATGCAGGCAGTGCAATGTCCCAAGAACCCTCGATGAAATTGGAGAAGTATCAAGGGTGAGCAGGAAGGAAATCGGGAGAACGTACAGGTTCATCTCAAGGGAACTTGGATTAAAACTGATCCCGACATCGCCAATCGATTATGTGCCGCGCTTCTGCTCTGGATTGACGCTTCGCGGAGAGGTGCAGTCAAAAGCAGTTGAGATACTGAGGCAGGCTTCTGAAAAAGAACTCACAAGCGGGCGCGGCCCTACCGGCGTTGCCGCAGCAGCGATATATATTTCATCAATACTTTGCGGAGACAGGAGAACACAGCGCGAGGTTGCAGAGGTCGCCGGTATCACTGAAGTGACCATCCGTAACAGGTACAAGGAACTGGCTGAAGAACTTGATATCGAAATCATCCTGTAAGACCAAACGTGTACATTAAAGATTCTATCATAGAAGCCCAGATAGAGAAAGACCTGAAAAAACAGCATGTAAAAGGCAGGATTGAGGAGGTTGAGCGCGAGCTTGGCTTTCGGGCTAAAGGCAAACGCCGGTGTTCCGGGCTTGAGGAAAGATTGGAGAAACTGAGAGGGGAATTAAACCTCCTCTCGGACTGATTTTTTGCGCTAAATGAAATTTGAAAATTGGGAACCTGTCTACACGTTAATTCTTGAGGATATGGGTTATGACAGGACAAAGGATGAGCGTGCGGCGCTCCTGCTTTCCGAAATGCTTGAAATTAAATCAAGGAAAAAAAATGAGGTCGTGGGAATAGGTGCTATTCGAAAAGCCATTAAAGGAAAGGATATTCTTGTGTGCGGGAAAGCGCCCACACTTGCAGGCGAACTCATAAATGTGGATTTTGGAAAATACGTGACAATCGCAGCAGACGGCGCCACCAGCATCTTAATGAAGAACGGCATTATACCTGACATTATTGTTACCGACCTCGATGGCAATATGAACGATGAGGTTCGGGCAAATGAACATGGCGCAATAATGGTTGTACATGCCCACGGAGATAACATGGAGGCGCTGCGAAAGGAAGTGCCCATGCTTAAAATGGTCATCGGGACAACGCAGTCAAAACCTCTCGTGAACGTCCATAATTTCGGGGGGTTTACAGACGGGGACAGGTGTGTATTCCTTGCGAAAGAAATGGGGGCGGGCACGATTACTTTAATCGGGTTTGATTTTAAGGATGAAAATGTGACGCCGCTTAAGAAGAAAAAGCTGGCTTGGGCTGAGAGGTTGATAGATATGGTGATGGAATAAAATTTGTTTACGTATGATTTAGTTTCAGGATATTCCCTCTAAACACCATCTATATCCCATACACCCTCACCGCCATAACCTCCCTCAGCACCTGCTCGGCATTCCCTTTAGCAACAGTATCCATGCTCTTGATAACCAGAGGAAAATCATACCCTTCCAATATCATTTTAACCAGCTTCCCCTCACCACCCGCAATAACATACCGTATATCCTTATGCTTCCCTATCATCGGGGCAAGCGCAGCCCTCACCTTATCCGCATGATGCTTAACATCCTCCTCAACAAGGCTCTGGAAGCGCTTCTGGCTCCATCCGCCCTGCTTGTGCTTTCCCATAACGCTGCTCCTGACTATTTCATGTTCTCTGAAAACATCCGCTTCCACTATTCCGATAAAAGTCTCACCTGCATGGGCATTAAGCGCCAGTATGGTATCAAATTCAAGACTTCTTTTTAGCGGTTCAAGATTAAATTGCCGCTCAAGAAAACACTGGGACTGCGAAATCGGGAGCAAAGGAATTATCACTAATTTTATAACCTGGTTTGTATCATAAAAAATTACTTTGCCTGTAGACGATTCTATTTTATCAATCAGGGCTATTGAAGATGTGTCAATCTGTGAAACTATATTATTAGTTATATTCTTAAGTGTTTCATCCCTTGCAAGATAAATCGTAATCAGGGTAGAAGTTTTCGATTGCATTGAACCGAGCAAAAAAAGAACCTCATCAAGTTCATGCCTGGATAAACTTCCAGAAAACCGGAAACTCAATTCGGATGTTGTTTCTTTCTTAAGTTTCTGAATCTCATTCTCAAGCGAGAAAAGCTTCTGTCTTGCCTCGTTTAATTCCTCGTCAACTTCCTGTTTTACTGCTACTGTTTTCCTCGTTTTTTCATCTTTTTTTTCAAGCCGGTCGGCAAGTTTCCTGTTTTCCTCTTCAAGTTCTCTTATTCTCGCTTTCAGTGAATTTATTTCCTCTTTCTTAAATACCCCGTATTTAAAAACATGGACTGATTCAAACAATTCCTTCGCCTCTTATTTCCAGCACTTTCAATATGATACAGGGTATCCCCCTGTCAATAAATTCAATCCTTTCATTGGCACGGATAATCCGCTCTCCGCTATCTCCCATCTTAAGTCCTGTGGCTTTACCCAGAGCAAGGGCAAGAGTTGTATTGCCCTCAATAACCGGAGCCACGGAAAAATCTATACCTTTATCGAAAACCGAAACTTCGGTTTGCGCAGTGTTGGGGTATGCTTCGCATACCCCTCGTTTGATAAACCTTTCTGAAAGGTTTACGTATGCCTGCGGGCATACGTGTCTGCGAAGTAAAGCGGCGCAACGGTTTTCGAGAGAAACATTTACACGTATATAGAGAACACATTCACCGTTTGAAAAAAAAGTTAAGCTTCCGGGATTTCCCCTGGATTCTCCTACCAACAAAAAAGGTTCGCATGCAAACGCTGACAGGCTGGTTTTCCCACGGGTAACGTATTCCCATCCTGTAAACCTGCTTAGATGCTTACAAAATATCCGTATTTTTGAGGATGGTTTACGCGCCGTGGTAATAATCATTCAGCTTTAACGCGTTTGACAAGTACAGGTCTTTCTTTGACAAGGATTCGATGACCACAGTAAGGACAGCGTATCCCGCTGTACTCGTAGTCAATCTCTACCGGTCGTTTACATCGGGTGCATTTATATACCATACAGTTACCTTTACTTTTCTGCAGTATCTAAAACGATGCCAACTTCTGCTTTCGCGGCCTGGACTGCTCTTAAGACTGTCAAATGCGCCGGGGTTTGCGGTACGTAAGAACCGCCTGCAAAAGTGTGCTTGCATTTGGTACACTGCCATATACCTGTACCTGTTCTTGTTATTTTTTTAGCGCCGCATTTTGAACATGTATACTC
>JBAQYK010000003.1:0-2987 GCA_049299995.1 Candidatus Methanoperedens sp. | reverse complement strand
GTGCATTTGCGGGACGTGGAACTAAAACCGATAGGACGCTCGAATAAAAAAATAAGCCTTGGAGACCTGTGGGGGAATCGTTTTAAAATCACAATAAGAGATATTGAGCTGTCTCAGGAAGAAACGCTTTCGAGGGTAAAAGCCATAACGCAGGAGCTTCTGCGAGGCGCGCCTAATTTTTTTGGAGTGCAGAGGTTCGGGGAGAATAGGCCCGTGACGCATGTGGTTGGCGAGGCTATTGCGCGGGGCGATTTAAGGGGCGCTGCGCTTACATATATAGCAAGGGCTTTTCCAGATGAAGCTGAAGAAATAAAAGAAGCGCGACAGTTTGTCCAGGATACTGGTGATTTTAAAGAAGGACTTAAGAAATTTCCTGTACCTTTCCAGTTCGAGAGGGCTATGATGAATCACCTGATCGCCCATCCGGATGATTACCCCGGCGCTTTCAATGTACTGTCCCCGAAATTACAGCAATTGTTCCTGCATGCCTACCAATCATATATTTTCAATATTATCCTCAGCAGGCGTATTTCATCAGGGCTATCGATAAATGAGGCTTATGACGGTGACATCGTGTGTTTCAAGAACGAAATGGGACTCCCTGATACTTCGCGGCTCCAGAAGGTCACGAAGGATAATCTGGAGGGGATAAATAATCTCATCAACAGGGGCAGGGCGTTTGTCACTGCGCCTATTGTGGGATATGAAACGCAGTTTGCAGAAGGAAAGCCTGGCGAGATAGAAAGAGCTGTAATTAATGAGTTAAACGTTGATTTAGAAGGGTTTCGCGTACCGGTTATGCCTGAATTGTCATCAAAAGGACTGCGCAGGGAGATAATACTGCCTTTTTCGCCTGAATTCAGCGTCGCAGAGGATGAGCGAAATTCCGGGAAGACAAGGCTAACACTTGAGTTCTCTCTGCAGAAGGGGAGTTATGCGACCACTGTTTTGCGGGAGTATATGAAGGGATAGGTTTTGTTTTGGATGTCGTAACGTTTATATAATAGTTAATGAATATATATATATATATATATATATGTCATGGCGGGGGGCTTATGGGCTTTCAAACATCCCGCATTATCTACATCCGCCCACGCCCGTTCAAAGCGCCATAAAGGGAATTCCCCGATGTCCTAATTTATACAGCATAATTAGACAATAAAAAATCATCCCGGTTCCAAATATAATCCGAGAGCGATTCAATCATAGCTGCGAATAGATAAGAGCCTCTTTTTATGCATTTGTATTTCCACGCATTGCCTTATTCATCTGATTTTGGGCTTCCATGCTCAATTTTTTTCTGTTTTTCTTAATCGTCGTCCACATTTCATCCACTTCAAATTTGCTTAATTTTATTTCATTCAAAAGAATATCATTTACATATTTCGCATGAAGAGCCATTTCTTCAAGCAAACGACCGATGGTATCCCTGTGAAAACCTGTTATGCGTTCGATGCTTCTTATGCCGTTCTTTTCAACAAGATGTTTACAAACCCGGATTATATCTTTTTTGAGGAGGTGTTTATGATAAAGCGGCGTGTTTGCGGTCTCTACAAACCAGCTATGGCAGTGATTACAATAGTATTGTTGATGCCCTGCCCGGTTTTTACCGCGTTTCAGTATGTCTTTTCCTTCTTCCCTCAAGAAATATTTGCAATCCGGATTCTGGCACGTAATTTCTATCTTGCCCCTCGGTCTTGCCATGTAATGTCACAAGATATTAATGGTTTTTATTCCGTATAATTTATGCGGTTTATTTTAGGACAATTTTGGAAAGGATTCACGGGATTGACGGGGTTTATTATCACATAATAAATATTAAACTCCTGGCGCCGATACACTACCGGGACAAACTCATTTTTATTATTCCCAACACAGGATTAAGCAAAACTGTCCTGCCAGTGCTGCGGGTCGTATGGATGCAGGGTTTGTTGAAGGTCTACTATGCATCCGCATATAGATAGTTTAAAGAACCCAAGTGCCATTTTCTACGGAGGAGATATGCCTTTGAAAATACTACAAACCCCAGCGAGGTTTTATCCATATACAGGCGGGGTGGAGAACTACACCTATCATCTTTCAAGAGAACTCGTTAAATTGGGGCATGAAGTAAGTGTAATATGCGCAAATGAACCAAAATCAGATAAAAAAGAAATAGATGGAATTAAACTAAAAAAGTTATATTTTATAGGGAAAATAGCTAACACCAATATCACGCCCGCTCTTCCCTTAAGCATTTTAAAAGAAGATTTCGATATTCTTCATACTCAGCTTCCAACACCCTGGAGCGCTGACTGGAGCGCTATTGTTTCAGCGGCGAAGAGAAAACCCCTTGTCCTGACTTACCAAAATGATATCGTTGGCACTGGCATCGCAGACCATATTGCTGAGGTTTATAACATGACCGCTCTAAAATTCCTTTTGAAGCAGGCGGCGAAAATCACCATATCCCATCCCAATTACATTAACTTCTCCCCGCATCTGAAAAAGTATAGAAAAAAGATTGTGGTAATCCCCCCTGGTGTGGATACCGGAAGATTCCAGCCCACCGACCCTTCGATTCAAGAAACAATTTTTTTCTTAAGCCTGTTGGATGAGTTTCACAGGTATAAGGGACTTGACCTTCTATTGGAAGCCCTGAAGCTTGTGAAAAAAGAAATCCCTCATATCAAATTGAAAGTGGGGGGGAGTGGAAAACTCCTCCAGTATTATAGAGAAAAAGCAGCTTCTCTGGGTTTAGAAGATAACGTTGAATTTCTTGGTCATGTGCCCGATGAGTGGATTCCCGAGCATTACGCGAATTGCAATTTATTCGTCCTGCCTTCGATATCAGCATCACAGGAGGGTTTTGGAATTGTGTTGCTGGAGGCGCTGGCATCCGGAAGACCTGTTGTGACAACCGAGATAGTCGGCATGGCAGAGGATATTAAAAAACATAAAGCAGGTATAGTTGTGAAGCCCATGGATACAAAGGCGCTGGCAGATGC
>JBAQYK010000002.1:0-1569 GCA_049299995.1 Candidatus Methanoperedens sp. | reverse complement strand
GATAAGCGCGGCATTGAAAAACAGGGAGCCCGGCATCAGTGCAGCGCTTATGGGGTAATTCAATTCATAAACGGCGAATAGCTGGAACAAGACGAACATCATGGAAGCGGCAACGGCGGGGATGACCGTTCTGTCTGGCTGATGCAATGGTTTTGCTGCGCCATTCAGCCGATTTATACTAATCCGCTATTAAAAGCATTCTAATATCCATTTACGGCCAGTAATACTTTGGATGTCAGATTTCGTTATAGAACAAATGGTCACGCAAAGCCGGTCAATAACTTTGTTAAGTGTCGCAAAGACTTCATTACGGAAGCCGCGCTTTCGGATTTCTTTCCAGATTTGTTCGATTGGGTTCATCTCTGGCGTGGCTGGGGGAATGAATAAGAGGCGGATGTTCTCAGGGATCATAAGGGTATTGGCTTTATGCCATGCAGCACCATCGCAGACCAGAAGAATCATATCACTTGGATATTCCTTGGAAAGCTCCTGTAAGAATATATTCATGCAATCCGTGTTGCTGTAGGGAAGTACCAAAAAGAAGGATTCTCCTGTCAACGGTTCCACTGCACCGTAGGCATAACGGTATTCCCTTACATGATGGCACGGAACAGTCGGGCGCAATCCTTTAAAACTCCAGCAATATTTCGGCTTATTGATTCGAGCGAAACCGGCTTCATCTTCAAACATCAGTCGGACACTCTCGTGCTTTAAATCGCTAAAGGCATCCTTCACAGCTGAGTTAATTTTTTTGAGGCATCTATCGCCTCATCGCTTGCCTTCTTGGGGTGTTTGCTGCGCGGCATGATTTTGCGCCAACCGTGGCGTTCCAGAACACGATAGATTCGCCCATGGTCTTTTTCGAATGTGCGACCAAGCTTTTCTTCATAAGCCAGCAATATTTCACTGACTTCAACGATCTGCCCTGTTCTTGCTTTTTCCATAAACGGGTTAAGCATCTCTTCTTCTTCCTCAAAACTTAAATTGCGATGGTTCCCAGCATAATGATTCTCTACAATCGCTGGAAGACCCTCGTTTTGATATCGTGCTGTCAGCTTTGTGATATATGTAGCGGCAAATCCGGTTTGCATTGCCACATCAGGTCGTTTGACTCCGTCCGCACGAAGAAGTAAGGCTTTTATTCGATTTTCCACGTTTTTATTCTTATTTTTCTTCCTTGCTTCTTCTAATTCTGCAATTTGATCCGTACTGAAATGGTATGTTTTCGGCATAAAATTCTCCCTCCTTTTATACCCTTATTATACCATTTATATGTTCATTTATCAAACCTTATTTAATGCGGATTAGTATCAGTTGCATATCCCAGGCAAGCAGAATTTACTCTTTCAAGTCATTTTTGCTTGCCGCCTTGCCATACCCATTTTTGCCTTTTTGCGATATTTATCTTGCACTTCTTCGCTTTTTTGTCGCACCTATCATTATTCTAATTCCACTTTTGTAGCTGTTACTCCTTCATTTTTTTCGCCTGTTCTACCGGTGGAATTTACTTTTTCATTCAACCATACTGTGTTTTATTATGTGTAAAATGCAGGTCGTACTATTTCAAGC
>JBAQYK010000001.1:0-4584 GCA_049299995.1 Candidatus Methanoperedens sp. | reverse complement strand
CCGCTCCGATAGTGTAGCACGGCCAATCATGTCAGACTCTCACTCTGACGACTGGGGTTCAAATCCCCATCGGAGCATACGTATCTATTCATAACAGCAGACATGACGCCTTTGAACCTGGAGTTGTTAAGACCGGAACCTGTTACATTCCGGTTTACGAAATGTATATATTAAGATAACATTATTAGAGGAAAGCCCTTTTCATGGGCTGGTAGCTTAGACAGGCAGAGCGTCGGACTCTTAATCCGACGGCCGTGGGTTCAAATCCCTCCCAGCCCGCTTGCGTTTTTTATTTCAACAGAGCCTGCTGGTTAATCGGAATATTGCAGGAAAACTATTAATACTTTGATAGTTTGAAGAAGTTCAAACAAAGGTGTTTTATGGCTTTCCACGTGATGCTCGTCCCCACATTAAACTGTCCTGCCAAATGCAGTTATTGCTGGAGTTCAGAGAAAGGGTCCCCGGTAATGAACATTGAAACCATCGAAGAAGTGGTCAAATGGCTTAAGAATTTCAGGGATGATCCGGTCACCTTTACCTTTCATGGGGGAGAGCCGCTCCTTGCTGGCGCGGATTTTTACAGGGACGCATTACCATTACTGGCGAATGGTCTGAGTCATATGAAGCCCGCTTTTGCCCTGCAGACCAATCTCTGGAAAATGACCCCGGAACTTGCCCGGATTCTGGCAAAATATAATATTCCCATTGGTTCAAGTCTTGATGGTCCGAAGGAACTTACTGACCTGCAAAGAGGAAAAGGATACTTCGAAAAGACCATGCGTGGCTATGAAATTGCCAGGGCTGCGGATCTTAAGGTGAGCTTTATCTGTACCTTCACCTCCCATTCTGTAAAGTTCAAAGAGGATATTTTCAATTTTTTCCTTGAGAATGGCATAACTCTTAAACTGCACCCTGCACTTCCATCCATACGTGACGAAAACCCTGAAAAATGGGCTCTCTCCCCGGAAGAGTATGGGGAATTGTTAGTTTATCTTCTTGATAAATATATAGAAAACATTGGCAGGATCGAAATAATGAATATTGACCACCTGTGCAAATGCGTGTTCACCAGCAGGGGCACTGTCTGCACCTTCGTGGATTGCATGGGGGATACATTTGCGGTAGGACCTGACGGGAGCATATACCCCTGCTATCGTTTTATTGGCATGCCTGAATATGTTATGGGCAATGTCAGGGACCATCCCGGTAAGGAAGACCTTGCCAGGTCCGATGCCTGGAAACTCATGTTCCAGTATAAGGAATATGTGGATAAGGAATGCGGCGAATGTAAATACATCAAATTTTGCCGGGGCGGATGCCCATACAATGCCATAGCGCCCAATAAAGGTGAAATAAAAGGCGTAGACCCGCACTGTATTGCTTATAAGAGGATATTCAAAGAGATAACTGACAGGTGGGAGATGGAGTTTTTTGGCTCCCCGGATATGCCAATGTTCACGCTTCCAAATCAACCAGTAAAAGAGGCTAAACCCGGAATAATGCCATTAATGATGAAACGCATCCAATCCCATGATTCGGGTTAATGAAGCGCCCCACCGCCTATAACCTTCCCATCCCCATCACCCGTGCGCCGGCGGGGCGGGTGGTGCGGCTGCGCGGGGTTTGCGGAAGCGCGCCGCAGGTTTATAACTTTTGTAATATACTTTTACGCTTTGCGTTCTTTGCGCCCTTTGCGGTGGAATCATCAGCAGCGAACCGATACGAACTCCGGTCGAGTTCGCTGAATCAGCTAGGTATTAAGCTCCTGTAATTTCTCTTGGAGCCACAAATTTAAAAGAGTGTCGGGAGATATACCGCGCTGCTTTGCAAGTGTCTGAACCTTTGCAGATAATTCATTATCAACTGCATAGTACGTTATTTCGGACTGGATATCCACTTCGAATTCAGCAGGTTTTGTTTCTTCCCAGCGCTCGGCAAGGTCATGTTTGTCCCAGAATTCGCCAATTTCTGTATAGCTTTGCGCCTTTGATATAGAACTTTTAATTTTTTTCATACTTTTTCCGTTCCGCACGCGTCATGTCCCGTGCTGAGACAATCAACGCATTTCTGTTTTTTTTGTATATAAAGAATGCAATCAAATATCTCCCGGCATTGGTCTGTCCCATTGCTGCATAAACTTCTCCTTTTGATTATTTAAATTCTCTCTATACCAACCCTGCTTCCCACCATCTCTAACCTACCCAGCCCCCCTCGTTCGTGCGCCGGCGGGGCGAGGTGGTGCGGCTGGCGGCTGCATGGGTTTGTGGAGAGCGCCGCAGAGCTATAATTTTTGTAATATACTTCTACGCTTTGCGTTCTTTGCGCCCTTTGCGGTGGAATCATCAGCAGCAGGCGGGGATGGCGGTTTCAGGGTAAGAATTGATTTGAGAAATTTGAGAACCGTCTCAGGAAAGAATTATGTTTGAGATGAACATTTATGCAAACCATATTCTTTAGAGCAAGAATGAAAATAAGGAATTTATCATGACCACGATAATCATCGGCGGCGGGCTTGCAGGGCTGGCTGCTGCATATAAGATTGCAGGCAAGGACAAAGTAGTTCTCATCGAAAAAGAACCCGAACTCGGAGGCATGGCATCCAGCTACGGCATCGATGGGTATCATATCGAAAAATACTATCATCATATCTTTGCCAGCGATAGGGAACTCATTTCGTTGATAGAAGAACTGAAGCTCGGGAACCGGCTTGAATGGCTAAAAGGCACAACAGGATATTATTTTAACGGGAAAATATACCCGATGAACACCCCGATTGAAATCCTGAAAGCCCTGCCGCTTCTGGATGTTATCAGGCTGACCTGGCTTGTGCTAAAAGCCAAAGGAATAAAAGACACGGCTCCTTTTGACGATATTACTGCAAAAGAATGGATACTCGATACGGCAGGAGACTCCGTTTATAATAATTTCTTCCTTCCACTGCTTCAAAGCAAATTCGGGGATAACAAAGAACGGGTGTCTGCGGCGTGGCTCCTCGGCAGGGTTCGTATCCGCTCAAACAGGGGCGCAAAAGGCGAGAGGCTGGGATACATGCGCTGGGGATTTAATGCGCTGATTGAAAAAATGACCGGGGACATCGTAAAAAAAGGAGGCATAATAAGACAGGGCAATGTATCGCGTATTGAGGTCAAAGATGGTTCTGTCACAGGAGTAAATATAGACGGGGATTTTATCAAATGCGACAGGATTATTTCAACTGCCTCCCCCCGCGTTCTCCAGAAAATAATAGATACACGGCTTTCAGGACTTGATATGAATATCAGTTATCAGGGTACAGCGTGCGCTCTCTTTGGAATGAAAGAAAAAATCATGGATGATGTTTACTGGCTGAATATCAAAGATGATGTTCCTTTCGGCGCCGTGATTGAACATACCAATTTCATTCCAAAATCAGATTACGGGGAACACCTGATGTACGTGACATCTTACTTCCAGAATCCTGATAGCGCTCTCTGGAGTTCAAGCGATGAACAGGTTATCGAACTGTATCTTGAGGGACTTGAAAAACTCTTCCCGGGACTTCGGAAAAAGGTGAAATGGTGGCGCCTGCGCAGGGATATTGATACCGCGCCAGTGTATGAAGTGGGCTACGGGAAGAAAGTTCTTCCTTATGAGACAGGTATCAAGGGGCTTTATCTTGCCGGAATGTTCTCTGAGACGAACTATCCTGAGAGGAGCATGAACGGCTCGATTAAAGCCGGGTTTAAGTGTGCAGATGCTGTAATGAAACTATGGTGATAATATGGGTGAAGTAGTAAAACTTCGCAAATCCGGTAAAAACCTGGTAATTATCATGCCATCGGAGATATGTGAAAAATTAGACCTCAAAGAAGGGTCGCAGGTGGAGATAGAGCCTTTTACTTGCGGCGGTGAAAACGGGGCGCGTATAAAACCAAAAAAATGATAGATAAGTATTGCCTTCACTTGCGCGCCTTCTCATCGCTCCTGTTTCAGCCAGCAGTCCTATCAACATCATCAGCCCTGTGGATACAGGCGAGCAGCGTCCAAAGAACGAAGTTTTTTACTTTTAATCAGACGGCGTGAGTTTAATATAACACAGTCAAGCCTCTCTACCTGAATAAAATCAAATCAAGAAAAAGGTTAAATATTGTGAGCCTGTTATAATATATTATATATGCTAAATATGAGATGGGCAATATGAGTGGTAGAGATAAAATAAGCACAGGGATTAAAGGATTGGATGAGATGATGAAAGGCGGTATAACGCAATCGAGTGTTATTGCTGTTGTTGGTCCGCATGGAAGCGGAAAAACAATGATGTCATTGCAGTTCCTAAATACCTGCCTCGCAGCGGGAAAACCATGTATGTACATATCATCGTTGCACAACGAGAAAGAATTGCTGGAAAATGCGATCCATTATGGCTGGAATTTTGAACCGTTTTTGGGAAATAAACTGATTCTTAAATATATCGAGCCTGTTCATCTCACGCAACAGGGAGTTGAGATGCATCTTGTTTCGAATTATCTTGATGAATTGCCGCAGTTAGTCAGTGAAACAAATGCGGAAGTAATAATCATAGATAGCATCACCGATTTTCTCATG